>DASXMK010000575.1:0-4390 GCA_036495705.1 Caulobacteraceae bacterium
AGGACCGGATCATCCGATCACCATCGTCGGCCACGGCGGGCGCGTGCAGGCGCTGTTCAACGGCCATCTGATCGCCGACAGCGGTGATGTGCTGATCCTCAAGGAGGCCAGCTACAAGCCCGTGGCCTATTTCCCGCGCAAGGACGTGGAAATGGGTTTTCTGGCGGGCACCAAGCTCGACACCTATTGCCCCTACAAAGGCCACGCTTCCTATTTCACCGTCTCCATGGACGGCCACATCGCCGAGAACGCGGTGTGGTCCTACGAAAGCCCGCACCCGGCCATGGCGATCATCAAAGACCGCTTGGCCTTCTATCCCAACTTCGTCGAGATCCACGAGGTGGGGGGAGCCGCGCTCAGCCCGGCGGCGGCGGTCCTGCACACCGATAGCGGCGGGGGCGCCTCACAGGGCGAGCGCTGGGCCCCCACGGCCGGCAATCCCCCGGCCTGAGGCCGCAGGGACGGATCAGTAGGCGCAGGCCTCGAAGGCCTGCGACGCGTCGCCCTGCCAGGGGCCGTTATACAGCTCCAGCAGGCGCTCGGCCGAAGTGACCCCGGTCTCGGCGATCTCCTCGACCTCGGCCAAGTAGCCGGTCTCATCAACCATGCCCGCAGACAGGCAGTCGCGCCGCTTAAGGCCCTCATGGGCGATAGCCAGCATGTCCTTGGCGATGTCATGGGCGGTGCGCCCGGCGACCGTGGCCTTGAGGCCGAAATGCGCGGCGTCCAGACGCAGGGTTTCACGCTCCTCGCGCGTCCATCCTCGGCACAGCTCCCAGGCCTCGGCCAGGCAATCGGGACAATACAGCAGCCCGGCCCACAGGGCTGGCAGGGCGCACAGCCGGCTCCACGACCCGGCGTCGGCGCCGCGCATCTCCAGGTACTGCTTCAGCCGCACTTCAGGGAAGATGGTGCTGACGTGGTCTGACCAATCAGCCAGGGTCGGCCGCTCGCCGGGCAATTCCGCCAGGCGCCCGTCCATGAAATCGCCGAACGAACGTCCCGCCACGTCGATGTAGCGCCCGCCGCGCTTGACGAAATACATCGGCACGCCCAGCGCATAGCGGGCGTAGCGTTCGAAGCCGAAGCCGTCCTCGAACACGAAATCCAGCAGCCCGGTGCGATCCGGGTCGGTGTCGGTCCACACCCGGGCCCTCGTCGACAGCCATCCTGTGGGCTTTCCTTCCGTGAACGGAGAATTGGCGAACAGGGCGGTGGCGATGGGCTGCAGCGCCAGGCTGACCCGGAACTTGGCCACCATGTCGGCCTCGTCGGCGAAGTCGAGGTTGGCCTGGACCGTGCAGGTCCGGAACATCATGTCCAAGCCGCGGGCGCCGACCTTGGGCATATAGGCGCGCATGATCTTGTAGCGGCCCTTGGGCATGGTCGGGATTTCGTCGCGGCGCCAGGTGGGGGTGAACCCCAGGCCGGCGAATCCGAGCCCGAGTTCGGCGGCCACGGCCTTGACCTCCTCGAGGTGTTGGCCGGTCTCCTCACAGATGTCGTGCATGGTGGCGAGCGGCGCCCCCGAGAGCTCAAACTGCCCGCCCGGCTCCAGGCTGACATTGGCGTGGCCACGGGAGAGGCCGATCAGGACCTCGTCGCCAGCCTCGCCATGTTCGACGACCGGGGCCCAGCCGAACCGCATGAGGCCCTCCATCAGGGCGCGGATTCCGGCCTTGCCTTCGTAGGGAACCGGGGCGTGGCTGCCCAGCTGAAACACGAACTTCTCGTGCTCGGCCCCGACGCGGTAGGCGCTCTGCGCCTTGCCGCCGGCGGCGAACCAGGCGGCGAGATCGTCGAACGCAAGCGGGCGATCCTCACACAAGGTGTCGGCCATTCGTTTCCCCCGAGGTGGGGCGCCCCGTCCGGCGCCGGCTCTTGGGGCAAGTGGGCGCCGCGCCCGTGAAGCTCAAGCCCCCCGCCAGTCGCCGAGCGCCGCTTGCCACAGGCTCAGCGCCGCGATGGCCGCCGTGTCGGCGCGCAGTATGCGCGGACCGAGCGAGACCGGAACCGCGCCCGGCGCGGCCCGGGCGGCGGCCCGCTCGGCCGGACTGAAACCGCCTTCGGGCCCGATCAGGATCGCCCACGGTCCGCGCTCCGCGCCCGCCAGCGCCGCGAGCGCCGGAGCGGCCTCACCGCCTTCGTCACAGAACATCAGGCGCCGCTCGCCGGGCCAGTCGGCGAGCACTTCCGTCAGCCCCGCCGGCGACAGGATCTCCGGGGCATCAAGGCGGCCGGTCTGTTCGGCGGCCTCGATGGCGATGGCCCGCAGGCGCGCCAGATTGGTGTGATCGGCGTTGGCGCGCTCGGTGAGCAGGGGACGCACGCGCCGCGCTCCGAGCTCGGCGGCCTTCTCGACGATCGTGTCCAGCCGCGCCCGCTTGACCAGAGCGATCAGCAGGTCGAGATCGGGTCCGTCGGTCTGCGGTCGCTGCCGTCGAACGGTCAGCAGCCTCGCCTCGCGCCGCGAAATCGTCACCAGGCGGGTGAGCCATTCGCCGTCGCGGCCGTTGAACACCAGCAGTTCGTCGCCGGTGCGAGCCCGCATGACATGAGCAAGATAGTGGATCTGGTCGGCCTTGGCCTCGATCTCGACGTCCTGGCTAAGGTCTTGCACGACGTAAAGGCGGATCACGTTTAAGGACCTCGGTTAAGAGGGTGGAGTGGGATGGCCAGCCACAAGCACTATCGGGAGCACCTGCGCGAACTTCAGATCGGCCTCGTGCGCTATCAGCAATGGGCGATCAAGACCGGGGCCAAGGCCTTGGTGATCTTCGAGGGCCGGGACGGGGCCGGCAAAGACGGGACCATCGCCCGCATCACCGCGCATCTGGCCCCGCGCAATACCCGCGTGGTTTCGCTGCCCAAGCCCACCGAACGCGATCGGTCGCAATGGTACTTCCAGCGCTATGTCGACCATCTGCCGGCCGCCGGCGAACTCGTGCTGTTCAACCGCTCCTGGTACAATCGCGCCGGGGTCGAGCCGGTCATGGGCTTTTGCACCTCGGAAGAACACACCGAATTCCTGCGCGAGGCGCCAACCCTGGAGCGAATGCTCGAACACGCCACAATCCGCTTGGTGAAAATCTGGCTGGACATCTCCAAGAAGGAACAGGCTGCCCGCCTCGATGCGCGTCAGGACGATCCGCTCAAGCGTCTCAAGATCAGCGATCTCGACCGCGTCGCCCAGACCAAGTGGAAGGCCTATTCCCGAGCGCGCGATGAGATGCTGACGGCCACCGACACCGACTTTGCGCCCTGGGTGTGCGTGCGCGCCGATCACAAGAAGACCGCGCGCCTCAGCGTCATCCGACATCTGTTGCACACCCTGGCGCCGGCGGATCTGAGGGAGTCTATTGAACGTCCCGATCCCGAGGTGCTGTTCCGGTTCGAGCCGGCGGCGATCGGCGACGGGCGCCTGGCGAAATGAGGAGGCGAGGACGATGGATTATGTGCGGCTGGGCCACACCGGCCTGAAAGTCTCCCGCCTGTGCCTGGGTTGCATGACCTATGGCAGTTCCAAATGGCGGCCCTGGGTTCTGGAAGAGGACGCGTCTTTGCCCTTCTTCAAGGCGGCGATCGAGGCTGGAATCAACTTCTTCGACACTGCCGATGTCTACTCCCAGGGCGAGAGCGAGCGCGTCACAGGCAAGGCGCTGAAGGAATACGCCAAGCGCCACGAGGTGGTGATCGCCACCAAGGTCAATGGGCCGATGGGCGCGGACCCCAATAATCGGGGTCTGTCACGCAAGCACATCCTGGACGGCATCGACCGCAGCCTGATGCGCCTGGGCGTCGACTACGTCGATCTGTACCAGATTCACCGCTTTGACCCCGAGACGCCAATCGAGGAAACCCTGGAGGCGCTTAGCGACGTCGTGCGCGCCGGCAAGGCCCGCTACATCGGCGCCTCGTCCATGTACGCCTGGCAGTTCATGAACATGCTGGCGACCGCGCGCGCCCATGGCTGGACACCCTTCGTGTCCATGCAGCCGCAGTACAATCTCGTCTATCGCGAGGAGGAGCGGGAGATGCTGCCCCTGTGCCAGGCGATGGGGATAGGGGTGATTCCGTGGTCGCCGCTGGCGCGCGGATTCCTGGCTGGCGGCCGGGCCACGCCAGGCGAGGGAAACACCGAGCGCGCCCGCACCGACGAGTTCGCGCCCAGGCTCTACTATCGCGAACCGGACCATGCGGTGGTCGACGCGCTCAGCGCGCTCGCCAAGGCGCGGGGCGTTCCCAACATGCAGATCGCCCTGGCGTGGGTGCTCAAGAACCCGGCGATCAGCGCCCCGATCGTCGGCGCGTCCAAGGCGCACCACCTGGCCGACGCCGTTGGGGCGCTGGACATCACGCTCACCGATGATGAGGTCAAGGCGCTGGAAAA
>DASXMK010000576.1:0-2111 GCA_036495705.1 Caulobacteraceae bacterium
CCAGCATCAGGGCGATGGTGATCGGGACGCGGTTGGCGATATCGGACCTTGAAGCCATGGGGCTGGTCAATGGCGCGTTTGCGCTGTTCTCCCCGAGCGGACATCGACCGTCACCTTGGCCGACAGCCCAGCCCGGCCGGCCACTTCCGGCGGGGCCTTGTCGAAGGCGATGCGCACCGGCAGGCGCTGGGCGACCTTGACCCAGTTGCCGGTGGCGTTCTGGGCCGGCAGGGCGGAGAAGGCCGAGCCCGAGCCCGGGCTGAAACTGGCCACGTGGCCGTTGAGCACCCGTCCGCCCAGGGCGTCGACCGCGATCTTGGTCGGCTGGCCGACGCGCATGAACTTAAGCTGGTCTTCCTTGAAGTTGGCTTCCACCCAGGGTTCGCCCGAGAGCAGGAAGAACAGGGTCTGGGACGCGTTCACATAGGCCCCGACTTGCAGCTGATCCACGCGCGTGACCACGCCATCCTGCCGCGCCTTGACGACGGTGTAGCCGAGATTGACCAGCGCCGATTGCCGTGTGGCCTGCGCCTGCATCACCGCCGGAAACAGATCGGGGTTCTTGGCCCCGGCCCCGAGATTGGCCAGGGCCGTGGCCACATATTGCCGGTCGATGGCCACCTGGGTGTTGGCCACATCGGCGGTGTGCGTGGCGTCGGAGGCTTGCTGCCGCGAAGCGACTCCGGCCGCCACCAGGGCGTTCTGGCGTGCGGCTTCGCGCGCCGCGTACGACTGCGTCACCAGGGCCTGGGTCAGTTGCACCTTCTGCTGGTCATAGGCCGCCTGCAGGCCGGTCACTTGCAGCCTGGCGGCCGCCAGGCCCGCGTCGGCCTTGGCCAGGGCCGCCTGCTCGTCGGCCGGATCGAGCTTGAATAACAGCTGGCCGGCCTTGACCGGCTGGTTTTCGGCCACGTCCACCTCGATGACACGGCCGGCGATGGCGGCGCTGATCGGGGCCTTGGCCACGTGCACATAAGCGTCGTCCGTGCTCTCGAAGCGGCCCCCGGTCAGGACGAACCAGGCCACGACCGCCAAGATGATCAGCGGGCCGCCGATCATCAGCGGCCAGCGCCACCGGGCCAGCGTCACGGACCGTCGGTCCCCGGCCACCTCTTCGTCGATCGGGTTCACGCGGCGTCGGGTCTTTCCAGAATGGCGAAAAGCCGCGCGAAAGGGATGTCCCTGCCCGGCCCGGCCGAACCTCCAGCGATCCGGCGATGGCGACTGGTTACTCAGTCCCCCTGGCCAGTGTCAAGGATAAATGGTACCGGATAGTTTCGTTTTGGAGGGATCGCCATGCGGGTCAAGACCGACGCCAAGCGCCGGGCGATCCTGGAGGCGGCCGCCGAGGTGTTCCGCGAGCGCGGCTTCGCCGACGCCACCATGGCCGCCGTCAGCGCCCGCGTCGGCGCCTCGAAAGCTACGGTCTATCGCTACTTCACCTCCAAGGACGATCTGTTCGTCACCCTGATGCTGGAGGCGGTGCTCGAGCACGCCAACGAAGTGTTCGACACCCTCAAGCCTTCGGACAATCTTCGTCGCACTCTGGAGCGTTTCGGAGCCAGTCTGCTGGCGCTAAGCCTGTCCGAGGAATCCCTGTCCGTACGCCGCAATTCGATCGCCGAAGGCAGCAAATCCAGCCTTGGCCAGGCGCTATTTGATCACGGCGCGAAGGTGCTGTGGACGCGAATGGCCGATTTCCTCGCAGCCGAAATGGCCGCCGGGCGCCTGAGGCGCGATGATCCGTGGCTGGCGGCCATGCACCTGCGTGGTATGCTCGAGGCCGACGTGGTCAACCGCGCCCTGGTCGGAGCCAAGGTCGACAGGCGCGCCGCCGCGCTCAAGGCCCACGCGGTCAAGGCCGTCGACGCCTGGCTGCGCGCCTATGGTCAGCCAGAGAACGTTCAGATCGCGAAAGGCAGATCGGCCAGGGCCACCCCGCCATCCACCGGTATGGTCGCCCCGACCACATAGTCGCCGGCCCGCGAGGCCAGATAGATCGCCGCCGCCGCCATGTCCTCGTCGGTTCCGATGCGGCGCATGGGGATACGCTGGGCGACGGCCTCGCCGCGGTCGCGGGCATCGCGGTTCATGTCCGAGGCGAAGGCCCC
>DASXMK010000577.1:0-7608 GCA_036495705.1 Caulobacteraceae bacterium
CAGCGCCGCCGGCTCGCCCGATTGGACGATCATCGCGGCGGCCGGAGAATCGTAGCCGTTGAGGCGAATGAGGTCGGCCAGTCGTTTCTCGAGGTCGAGGCCTTGGGCGGCGAAATAGGCGGGACGGATCAGCCGCGGCGAGACCCCGACCACACGCGCTGCGCCGATGCTGCCGGCGCGCGCTATGTCAATCACCTCCTGCAACGACAGCAGGGTCGGCGGCGCCGCCAGCGCCCGCCCGCCCGCCTTTGCCGGACCGGTCAGCAGCGACCTTAATTCCGGCAGGGTGAAGTCCTCCGAGAACCAGCCGCTATAGGTCACGCCGTCCGCCGTCTTGTCCCGGCGCCGGCCGGCCAAATCCGGGCGCGAAGCGATGTCGGTGAAGACCGAAAGCTCGTTATTGGGCGCAACGATGAGGCCACCGTCGGAACTGGCCGCGACCGGGGCCGTCAGGAAGTCCGCCCCTCGGCCGATGGCCTCTTCATAGGTGGCCCGGCTGGGAGCCTTCGCGCCCAGCTCGACGAAGAAGATCGGCGGCGGCGGCGCTTCGGCCCTCGCCACGTCCGGCGCGGCCATGGCCGCCGCCGCAAGCACGCACGCCTGTCTGCGGGTGAGACTCATGACCCAAGACTAGCTGGGCCGCGCGCCGGGCCAAAACCCCTTGTTGACACCGCCCAGGAATTCCGGCCGCCTGCACCTGCGGGAGGGTTTGGAAATGATCGTCGGTGCGCTCCTGATCGGCCTGGTGATCCTGGGGCTGGGGTTCGGCGCCGCGGTCATCGCCAGCGCGCGGGCGCGCGGCGAACTGGGTCTCAAGCCGGAAGCCATCGTTCTCGGCTTCGTCACCAATTTCTTCGACACCCTCGGGATTGGATCTTTCGCGCCGACCACCGCCTGGCTGAAGCTACGGGGGATCGTGCCCGACAGCTATATCCCGGCGGTGCTGAATGTCGGCCACGCCATCCCCACTGTGGTCGAGGCCCTGATCTTCATCAGGCTGGTGCGCGTCGACCCGTGGCTGCTCGGAGCCTGTATCGCCGCTTCTGCCGCCGGTGCGGTGGTCGGCGCCCCGATCGTCGTGCGCTTGCCGGTGCGGGCGGTCCAGGCGGTCGTCGGCGTGGCCCTGCTGGCGGCCGTCGGGGCCTTCACCCTGACCAACCTTGGGCTGATGCCAGGCGGCGGCGCGGCCCTAAGCCTGCCTCCGCCCCTCTTCGCCTTGGCCGTGGGGCTGTATTTCGTCTTGGGAGCGCTGATGACCTGCGGCATCGGGGCCTATGCTCCATCGCTGGTCATGTTCAGCCTGCTGGGTCTCGACACGCGGGCGGCGTTCCCGATCATGATGGGCGCCTGCGCCTTTCTGATGCCCGCCAGCAGCGTCGGCTTCCTGCGTTCGCGGCGCATCGACCTCAAGGTCGTGCTGGCCATCGCGCTTGGCGGGGTCCCGGCCGTGCTCCTGGCCGCGCTGGTGGTGAAATCGCTGCCGCTGACCATCATCCGCTGGGGCGTCGTGGCGATCGTGTTCTACACCGCCGCCCTACTCCTGCGTTCGGCTTTCCGTCCCGTGGCGGAGGCGGCGCCGGCGGTGGCCTAAACCGCGGCGATGCGCAGCCGCTCCAGGAGCTTGGCGTGCAGTTCGGCGTTGGCGGCGCAGATCGAGCCGGTGGCGAGCGGATCTTCGCCACCGTCGGCATCGCTCACTTGCCCGCCCGCCTCGGTGACCAAGAGGATGCCAGCGGCCAGATCCCACGCGCCGAGATCTCTCTCCCAGTAGCCATCGAACCTTCCCGCCGCCACCCACGCCAGATCCAGCGCCGCCGATCCGAACCGGCGCACGCCGGACACCCTTTGGGCGATCTGATGTAGCTCTTTCAGGAAACGGGCGTGTTGGCCGTGGCCCATGAACGGGATGCCGGTGGCGAACACCGCTTCCTCGAAGCGCGAACGGGCCGCCACACGCAGCCGGCGGTCGTTCTGAAACGCGCCCCGCCCGCGCTCAGCCCAATAGAGATCGTTCGTGGACGGATTATACGTCACGCCGGCGACGATGCGGCCTTCGCGCTGCAGGGCGATGTTGATCGCGAAATGCGGCATGGCGTGCAGGAAGTTGGTCGTCCCGTCCAGGGGATCGACGATCCAGGTGTGGGTCTTGTCCGTGCCCTCGATCAGGCCGCGCTCTTCGCCCAGAAAGCCATAACCGGGCCGCGCCCGGGCCAATTCTTCGAACAGCGTCTGCTCGGCCTTGAGATCGGCGGCGCTCACATAGTCGGCCGCGCCCTTGCGTGAGACCTGAAGGGCGGCGACCTCGCCGAAATCCCGGGCCAGCGCCCGCCCCGCCTTGCGCGCGGCGTCGATCATCACCTTGACGAGCGCCGTCGGGGTGGTCACGGGCTAGTGTGTCCACAAAGCGCTGGCGAATTTCTGAATCGCCACACTAGTCGGCCCGGCGCAGGTATTCGCCGGTTTCTGTGGACACGAGGATGCGCTCGCCCTCACCCATGTAGGGCGGAATCATGATGCGCATGCCGTTGGAAGCCTTGGCCGGCTTGTAGGAGCTGGACGCTGTCTGACCCTTCACCGTCGGCTCGGTCTCGACCACCTGCAGGACCACGCTCTCCGGCAGCTCGATGCCGATTGGTCGCTCCTCGTGGAATTCGAGGGTCACCAGCATGCCGTCATGCAGAAAGCGGACCTGGTCCTCACCGACGAAATCCTTCTGCAGTTCGATCTGGTCGTAGGTGTTCTGGTCCATGAACACCAACGCGTCGCCCTGCTCGTAGAGGTACTGGAACTCCTTCTGCTCCAATGTCACTCGCTCGACAGTGTCGGACGAACGGAAACGCTCGTTAAGCTTGCGTCCATCGATCAGGTTCTTCAGCTCCACCTGGGCGAAGGCCCCGCCCTTGCCCGGTTTCACATGGGCGGTCTTGACCGCCACCCACAGGCCGCCGTCGTGCTGGATGACATTGCCGACCCGGATGGCGTTGCCGTTGATCTTCATGATGTCTCTTGCGCGCGCTCGCCCGATCGGCGGCGGCGGAACCTAGTGGAGGGTCTCCGGCATGACAAGGCGAGGTCAGCCGGAGGGCTTGGCCTGGGCGACCGGCCCCTCGAGGGGGCCGCGCGTCGCCGAAACCGCCATGGCCACGGCCGGGCTCATGGCGTCGACCATGGAGGTCGGCATCAGGATGGTCGCGCCCCGCTCCTTGGTGGTTTCGTAGATGATGTTCATGGCCCGCAGCTGCAGCGCCGCGGGATGGTCGGCATATTGCTGCGCCGCTAGCACGAACTGGTTGGCGACTTCCGCCTCGGCCGAGCCGAGGATGATCCTGGCCCGTTTTTCGCGTTCGGCCTGGGCCTCGCGTGACATGGCGTCCTGCAAGGCGACCGGAATAGAGACGTCGCGAATCTCCACGGCGCTGACGGACACGCCCCAGGCCTCGGTCTTGCGTCCGATCTCGTTGCGCAGTCGCTCATCGGCCGATTTGAGCTCCGACAGCAGCGCCGAGAGCATCGATGAGCCGATCATTTCACGCAGCGACGTCTGCGAGATGCGATCGATCGCGGTTCGATAGTCGGTGATTTCCAGGGCGGCGGCCCTGGAGTCGTGGACGCGCCAGAAGATGATCGCATCGATATTCACCGGCACCGTGTCACGGGTCAGGGCCTGTTCGGCGCTGAACGCCGTGGTCTGGATGCGCTCGTCGATCACCGCCACGACGTTGTCGATGATCGGAAAGATCAGAAACAGACCTGGCCCCTTGACGCCCTGGAGCTTGCCGGCGCGCAAGACGACGAACCGCTGCCAAGTATTGGCCATCTTCAGCGACAACGCCACCAGGACGGCGAGGACGAAGAAGGGCGCGCCGGACAGACCCGGCGCCTGGGATTCGAGGCCGGCGCCAAGCGCCACCAGGACAAAAACGATGAACAGAGTGATGGGGTTCACGGGTTCGATCCTCCTGACCGCAGCGCAGGATATACCAGCCCGCCGGGAAAGGCCCGCGTCAGCCAAGCCTATCGGGGTTGGGCCGCCACACGCTCAGCCAAGCCGCGTTCGATCTCGGCGTTGAACGCCGCCACGGCTGCGGCCGGCCCTTCCGGATAGGCCCATACGCCGGCGGAGGCGGCGATGAAGTCCGCGCCGGCCGCTACCAGGGGCCCGCAATTGTCGGTGGTGACGCCGCCGATGGCGACGCACGGCGTGAGCATGGTTTCCTGCCAGATCGACAGGATCTCGATTTCCGACCGGTGCACGACCGCCTTGGTCGTGGTCGGGAAAAAGGCGCCGAAGGCGACATAGTCGGCCCCGGCCTCCGCGGCGGTCATGGCCAGGTCCCGGCTGGCGTGGCAGGTCACGCCGACGATTCGGTCAGTACCGACGGTAGCGCGCGCGGTGGCCACGGTCCCGTCATCCTGGCCGATGTGCACGCCGTCGCAGTCGAAACGGGCCGCGAGGTCAGGCCGGTCATTGAGGATCAGGCTGGCGCCATGCCGGCGGACGGGGGGCCCGAGGGCGGCGACGACGGCGGCGATCTGGCTCTCCGCCGCATCCTTCAAGCGGATCTGCAGGGCGGCCACGTCGCCAGCATCGAGGGCCGCCTCGGCCGCCGCGACGAAGCCGGCCAGGTCGCTGAGGCTCGGCGGGGTGATGAGATAGAGGCGGCAAAGGCGGGCCATCGCCGCCTCATGCCCTCTCTCAGCGGCAGTCGGCAACAGTCGCGGATTGATGCCGTCGAGATTTGGCCCGAAATTGCCGGGGCGCGTGGCGCGCAACGATCGGCGGAGAAGCGCCTGAAGTGACCGCCAAGACTCTCTGCGACCGCGCTATGGCCATCACCGGCGCCCCGCGAATCCAGGTTCGCCCCAACCTCGTGCTGGTGGCGACCATACTGGCTTCGAGCCTCGACTTCGTGGATGGTTCGGTGATCAACGTCGGTCTGCCGGCCATCGAGCGCAGCCTGCACGGAAGTCCGGCCGGTTTGCAGTGGCTGGTGAACGCCTATCTGCTGCCCCTGAGCGCCTTGTTGTTGTTGGGCGGAGCCTTGGGCGATCGTTTCGGCCGCCGCCGGTTGCTTGCGCTCGGCATTGGCCTGTTCGCCGTTGGCTCCGCCGCCTGCGCCCTGGCCCCCAGTCTGACCTGGCTGATCCTCGCCCGCAGCGTGCAAGGCGTGGCCGCGGCGATGATGCTGCCCAACAGCCTGGCCGTGCTGGGCGGGGCCTTCGAAGGCGGCGCGCGCAGCCGCGCGGTCGGTTTGTGGGCGGCCAGCGCCGCCGTCGCCGGCGCCATCGGACCGGTGCTGGGTGGCTGGCTGATCGACACCGTGGGCTGGCGCGCGATTTTCCTGATCAACCTCCCGCTCGCCGCCGCGGCGATCGGGATCACGCTTTATGGCGTCGAGCGCGATCCGAAGCCGACAGGCGGAGCCCGGCTCGACGTTGCCGGCGCCGTGCTGGTCACGGCGGCGCTGGCGGCGCTGACCTGGGGCCTGACCGAAGGGTCAGGCTCGCGAGGCTGGACCGCGTCGGCCATCCTGGCCCTGGTCGCCGGCGCGCTGTTGGCGGCAGGATTTGGCTGGAACGAGGTCAAGTTGGGCGATCGGGCGATGATGCCAGTGGCGCTGTTCGGTTCTTGCGACCTGGTGGCGCTCAATCTCCTGACTTTGTTGCTGTATGGCGCGCTCGCCGGGTTTCTGTTGTTGCTCCCCTATCTGCTGATCACCCATCTTGGCTATTCGGCGACCGCGGCGGGCGCCGCGCTGCTGCCCTTGCCACTGGTCATGGCCCTTGCGTCGCCGCCCATGGGCGACCTTGCCGGCCGTATCGGGCCGCGTGGCCCGCTTGTGGCCGGGGCCACTCTCGTCGCCCGCGGGTTGCGCCCTGGCGATCCTGGCGCCGGCGGGCGGAGGCTATTGGACCGGAGTCCTGCCGGCGGTGAGCGTCGTCGCCCTGGGCATGGCCTGCGCCGCCGCGCCGCTCACGGCCGCCGTACTCGGCGCCGTGGACTCACGCCATACCGGGGCCGCCTCGGGCCTAAACAGCGCCGTCGCCCAATTGGGCGGCGTGGTGGTTATCGCCGTGATCGGCCAGGTCCTGGCGAACCATGGCGACGCCTTTGTCCGCGCTTTCGACGTCGCGGCCATCGCCGGGGCCGTGGTTGCGCTGGCCGCCGGGGCCATCGTCGCGATCCTATTCAAGGCGCCTCAGCGCGGCAGCAAGGCTTCGAGTCCGTAGGCGGTCACGGCGGTGATCAAGGCGCCGCCGCCGGCGATCAGAAAGAACCAGCCGAGCCGCCTTAGAAACGGCCCGCGCGGGTCATCAGGCCCCGGCGGGCCGTCAATGATAGACGGCATCGTCGGCGACCTTGCCGCGGAACAGCCAATAGACGAAGGCGGTGTAGCCGAGGATGAAGGGCGCCAGGACGGCCACGCCGCCGAGCAGTAGGGCCAGGGCATTGGGCGCGTTGGCCGCGTCGCGAAAACTCACCTGATACGGAACGATGGCGGGGAAGAAACTGGCGGCAAGGCCGAGGTACCCGGAAAGGAACACCAGCAGCGCGCCGGCGAAGGGCAGGCGATGAGAGCCGCGCCTCAGACCGAGGAACACCATCGCCAGTCCGGCCGCGCCCAGCGCGGGAATGGGCGCCAGCTGCGCCAGCGCGCCGAAATCGACGCCAGCGGTCGAAAGCCCCCAGCGCGCCCCGATCGTTGGGTGCAGAACAAGGGTGGCGAGGCTGACGGCGGCGAGCAGCACCGCTACGGCGATGGCGGCGATCCCGACCCACTGTCGCGCATCGCCGTGCAGGCCCTCGCGTGTCTTAACCATCAGCCAGGCCGCGCCCAACAGAGCATAGCCGGCGACGAGGCCCAGAGCGGTCAGCAGGCTGTAAGGACTGAGCCAGTCGAACGGTCCGCCGGCAAAGGCCTCGCTCGACACCTTTACCCCTTGGACGAAGCCGCCGACGATGAGGCCCTGGGCTAAGGCGGCGGAGATCGAGCCGGCGGCGAAGGCGATGGTCCATAGCTGCTTACCGCGCCGGCGGCCGTTAAGGCGGAACTCGAACGCCACGCCCCGCAGGATCAGGGCCAGCAGCATCAGCATGATCGGCAGGTAGAAGGCCGGCATCAGGATGGCGTAGGCGCCGGGAAACGCGGCGAGGAGGCCGCCGCCACCCAGCACCAGCCAGGTCTCGTTGCCGTCCCAGTACGGGGCGATGGCGTTCATCATCATATCGCGGTCACTGGCCGAGCCCGCGAAGGGGAACAGAATGCCGACGCCGAGGTCGAAACCGTCCAGGACCACATAGAGCAGAACCGCGCCGGCGATCACAACCACCGCGACAAGGGGAAGGTCCAGGTTCACGGGGCCGGTTCCTCCGGGGCCGCCGCCAGCGGCGTTCCCGGGGCGCGGATCGTCGCGGGGGCCGCCTCGGTGGCCAGCGTCGGGCCCTGGGCCAGCAGGCGCAGGATGTAGAGCGCCCCGGCGCTGAAGATCACCGCGTAGACGGCCAGGAAGGCCAGCAGTGAGGCCGTGACTTCGTGGCGCGTGACCGGCGAGGCGGCGTCGGCCGTGCGCATCAGGCCCCAGACCACCCACGGCTGGCGGCCGACC
>DASXMK010000578.1:0-13689 GCA_036495705.1 Caulobacteraceae bacterium
CGATATCATCACCCTCGACGAAGCCTCGGTAGTCGAACTCGAAGCCGCCCGCGCTTAGCAAACGATCCGCGCCTTTCACCTCTTCATGACCTTTGTCGTGTTCGGTGCCGATGTTGAGTAGGCCCACCGTCGGCCGCTCGACGTGCCGGGTGGCGCGGTGATAGGCCGCGCCCATCACGGCGAACTCCACCAAGCGCTCGGCGTCGCAGACGACATTGGCGCCGACGTCGAGCACCGAACTCATTCCGCGCAAGGTTGGCCAGTTGGCCACCAGGGCCGGTCGGTCCAGGCGCCCGACCATGCGCAGCAGAAGGCGCGATATGGCCATGAGCGCGCCTGTGTTGCCGGCCGAAACGGCGGCCACCGCCTCCCCTGTCCGCACGCATTCGACCGCGTTCCACATCGACGAGCCCTTGCCGCGGCGCATCGCGTGAGCCGGTTTGGCGTCCATGGCCACGACGCTCGAGGTATGACGGATCTCGCAGACACCTGAGGCTGTCGGATTGCGGGCCAGGGCCGCCGCCAGGACGCCCGCCTCGCCATGCAGTAGGAAACGGACGCTAGCGTCATCGCGGCACGCCTCGGCGACGCCGGGAACAACCACCGAGGGGCCGTGGTCGCCACCCATGGCGTCGATCGAGATCACCAAAGGATCGGCCAAAACGACGCTCAACAGCCCCCGACGACGCCGGGCCCGGGCCGGCGGCGCGACGATACAGCGCGCCGCGTGCGATGCAACAGCGAGGCCTCGCGGGCGTCGCCAGGCTTGCTGCTCAAACCGAGGGCCATCGGGGTGGCGTCTCGAGAAGGTTCTCGGCGTCGCGCGCCGTCAGCGCATCGTGGCAATGGGTTACATAAGCGGCGAGAGCGGTGGGATTGGAGTTGACTTGCCCGCCCATCACAGTGCGGCCAATCACAGCCTCCAGGGGTTCGCGTTCGGGCAGGGCTTCAAGCGCTTCACGATAGGCGATCGCCCGCCCATAAAAGGCGCGGCCAAGGGCGCGCATGCGTTTGCCGACGGTCAGGTCCCCGACGCCCATTTCGCGCAAGGCTCCGTCAAGGTCGCTGACGTACGTATCGAACAGAGCCTGGCTCGAGGATCGGGCCGCCGGCCCGAGCGCGCGCAGCCCCTCGATCAGCAGGATGACATGGAGCGTCAACAACTCGAAATGGCCCTCGGTCGTGTCGGGGGCGCCCAGCACTTGGTAAAGGTCCACCGCCCGCGACTGACGCACGGCTGCGGCGTAGAGATCGCGGCCGGCGCTTCTGGCCTTAGATCGGGGCTTGCCAACCCGGAAAATCACCGCGCCGCCCCGATTTCGCCGCGCCTTGGCAATAACGGGCCCATTGAACTGTGTTCCGTGACCATTTAGGTCAGCGGGAATCCGCAAAAAGCTGTTTGAGGCCCATGTCGCGCACGATCTGTCTCCTGGCGATGTCCGCCGTTGTCCTCGGGACCGCCGCCTGTGTTCCCACAAGCAACTTCCAAGGCTTCCAGGCCATAGACGCCAACCCCAAGGACGTGAAGGTCGGTAGCGACACGCGCTCGACCGTGCTGGCCCGTCTGGGTACGCCCACGGCCACGGCCTCGTTCGACAAGAACACCTGGTTCTACTTGACCCAGGTCTCGAGCAAGACGGCCTATTTCAATCCGCGGGTGATCCGGCGCGACGTAATCGCCATTTCCTTCGACAATGGCACTCAGCAGGTCAATCGGGTCGATGTTTTCGGCCTCAAGGACGGGCGGGTGATCGCCTACAATCGCAACGAGACCCCGACACGCGGACGGGAGCTGACCTTGCTCGAGCAACTGTTCGGCAATCTCAGCACCATCGGCACCCTGCCGCCCAATGAGGACTTCACGCCAGGGACGCGGCCGGGGGGCGGCCCCTGAGGTCGGCGACGTAACGCGCCTCGTCTCTAGTGGACCACGCCGTGGGCCAGGACCGCCAACAACAGCAGAGCGACGATATTGGTGATCTTGATCATCGGATTGACCGCTGGGCCGGCCGTGTCCTTGTAGGGATCGCCGACCGTGTCGCCGGTCACCGCGGCCTTGTGCGCCTCTGAGCCCTTGCCGCCATAGTTGCCTTCCTCGATCAGCTTCTTGGCGTTGTCCCAGGCGCCGCCGCCCGAAGTCATGGAGATGGCCACGAAAAGGCCGGTGACGATCACGCCCATCAGCACCGCCCCTAGGGCCGAGAAGGCGTTGGCCTTGCCGGCGATGAGATCGATGACCACGAACAGGATCACCGGCGAAGCCACAGGCAATAGTGAGGGAACGATCATTTCCCTGATCGCGGCGCGGGTCAGGATATCCACCGCGCGGCCGTATTCCGGCTTAACCTCGTAGGTCATGATGCCGGGATTTTCCCGGAACTGGCGTCTCACCTCAGCCACCACAGATTCAGCCGCGCGGCCGACGGCGGTCATCGACAGGCCCCCGAAAAGGAAGGGCAGCAGGCCGCCGAACAGCAGGCCAACGACGACGTAGGGGTTGGAAAGGTCGAAAGCGACGGCGCCCATGCCGGTGAAGTACGGAAACTGGTCGGCGTTGGCCGAAAAGTACTTTAGATCCTGGGTGTAGGCGGCGAACAGCACCAGAGCGCCCAAGCCGGCCGATCCGATGGCGTAGCCCTTGGTCACAGCCTTGGTGGTGTTGCCCACCGCATCCAGCGCGTCGGTGGATAGCCTCACCTCGCTCGGCAGGCCGGCCATCTCCGCGATCCCGCCGGCGTTGTCGGTGACCGGACCAAACGCGTCCAGGGCGACGATGAAACCAGCCAGCGACAACATGGTGGTGGTGGCGATGGCCACGCCGAACAGTCCGGCGAATTGATAGGTGAGCACAATACCGACAATGATCACCAGCGCCGGGGCCGCCGTCGCTTCAAGCGACATGGCCAGGCCCTGAATGACGTTGGTGCCGTGTCCGGAGACCGACGCCTTGGCGATGGATTTCACCGGCCGGAAGTTGGTGCCGGTGTAATATTCGGTGATGACCACGATGGCGGCGGTGACCGCCAGGCCGACCACACCGCAATAGAATAGCGAGTTGGGGCTGACGAGCTTGCCCAACACCTGCACGCCCTCGGCCGGCACCAGGCTGTGGATCACCCACCACACCGCGCCGATCGACAGCACACCGGTTACGATCAAGCCCTGGTAGAGGGCGCCCATGATGTTGCCGCTCTTGCCCAGGCGGACCGCGAAGGCGCCGATGATCGAGGTGACGATACACACCCCGCAGATGGCCAGCGGCAACAGCATCATGTCGCCGACATAGGCCAGGCCGCGGAAGAAGATCGCGGCCAGGACCATGGTGGCCACGGTGGTGACCGCGTAGGTCTCGAACAGGTCGGCGGCCATGCCGGCGCAGTCGCCGACGTTATCGCCGACGTTATCGGCGATGGTGGCCGCGTTGCGCGGATCGTCCTCGGGTATGCCCGCCTCGACCTTGCCGACCATGTCGCCGCCGACGTCGGCGCCTTTGGTGAAGATGCCCCCACCCAGTCTGGCGAAGATCGAGATCAGCGACGCCCCGAAGCCCAGCGACACCAGCGAATCGACCACATCGCGGCTGGTGGGATCGAAACCGAAGACGCCGGTCAGCACTGCATAATAGCCGGCCACGCCCAACAGAGCGAAGCCGGCGACGAGCATCCCGGTCACGGCGCCAGAACGGAAGGCCAGGGAGAGGCCCGCGGCCAGGCTTTGGGATGCGGCCTGGGCCGTGCGCACATTGGCGCGCACGGAAATCAGCATACCGGCAAAACCCGCGGCCCCGGACAGCGTGGCCCCAATCAGGAAGCCCAGGGCCTCGGCTTTGCCGATCAGGAAGAAGATCACCAGAAGGATCACGACGCCGACGACGGCGATGGTTGTGTACTGGCGGCGCAAATAGGCTTGGGCGCCTTCCTGGATGGCGGCGGCGATCTCCTGCATCTTCTCGTTGCCGGCGGAGGCGCGCAGCAGCGAGGCCGACTGCAGAACCCCGTACAGCACGGCCAGCAGGCCAGCGCCGATCACCAGCTCAAGCACCAAGTTCATTTCGGAGTCGTCCTTAAGTCTCGCCCCGCCGACGCTTTCGCCGCGAGTGCGTCATGGATGTGCCGAGCCAAATGCTCGTTGGATGGATCTAAGGCGCAAGCCCGCCCCGGAAAGACGCGGGAAACTGCCAAAACCGGCTCGGCAAAGCAAGCCGGTGGGCGATCAGGTCTCCCGTGTCTGATCGGAATGGCGCCAGCCGCCCCGGCCGGGATCGATCCTCCGGCCACCGACCAGGACCCGAACACCCGGAAGTCCGTCGAAACGTCCTATCCTCGCCACCGGGATGGCCAACGCCTGGACCGCTTCGGCGAAGCCGTCAGCGCGTTCGTCGGGCACGGCGCAGACGATGGCGTAGTCATCGCCCCCGACTGCCAAAGCCAGTCGCGCCCTAGCCAGATCCGACTGCGAATCGCACCAGGCCGCGGCCTCGGCCGACATCGGCAGCGCGTCGAGATCGATTTCGAGGCCGAGACCGCTGGCTTCGCCGATATGGCCGGCATCGGCCACCAGTCCGTCGGAGACGTCGGCGGCGGCGCGGGCGAACTCCCGGAGAACCTGGCGCAGAGCCAGAAGCGGGTTAGGCAGGCGGTAGCGCGATCTGAGCGCGCCCTCGGGATCGGCAACCTTGCCTTGCGTGGCCAGAAGCCCCAGCCAGCCATCGCCGATATGGCCGCAAACCATCAGGGCCTCGCCCGCGCAAGCGCCCGAACGTAGGACGGCTCGGCCCTCCGGGGCCCAGCCCAGGACCGTGGCGCTGAGCGTCAGCGGGCCGGGGGTGGAGACGGTGTCGCCGCCCAGCAGAGCCACACCGAAGGCGCGCCCGTCCTGCTCCAGGCCAGCCCTGAATGCCGCGCGGTAGGCGCCATCCCGTCCCGTCGGCCAGGCGGTCATCAGGAAGTAGCCGAACGGCGATGCCGCCTTGGCCGCCAGATCCGATAGGCTGGTCCTTAGCAGTCGGCGGGCGATGACCTCAGGCGCCTCGGCGGGCGGGAAGTGGACGCCCTCGACCATGGCGTCCTTGGAAATCACCAAGTCGAAACCGGGTCGGGACGGAAGCACGGCGGCGTCGTCGGCGAGCCCCAGAGCTCTTTCGTCGCCCAGGGTCAGGGCGCGCAACGATGCGATCCAGGCGAACTCGTCCGACAGATCAGGGAGATCGGGCATCGGATGCGATCTTGTCGAGGGCGGCGTTGACGAAGCCGGGCTCCGGACCCTCGAAAAATGACTTGGCGATTTCAACATACTCGTCGATCACCACCTCGGTCGGCACTTCCGGCAGTCGCAGGAGCTCGAAGGCGCCCGCCCTCAGTATGGCCCGGACCGTGGCGTCCAGCCGTTCCAGCTTCCAGCCGCTGGCCAGTCGCCGGCGGACGCTGCTGTCGACATCGCTCTGAACGGCGGCGACGCCGCGGACCAATTGGGCGAACAGGGCTTCATCGGCCGGGGCCAGGCGCAGGCCATCCACGTCGCGGTCGAAACGATGGTCATGGAACTCGCGCACGACCGCCTCAGCCCCGTGGCCGGCGACTTCCATCTGATAGAGCGCCTGCACGGCGGCCAGCCTGGCCGCGGAGCGGGCGGGACGGACGGCGCGGCTCACGCCTCGGGTTCTTCGGCCAGCCCCTCGGCATTCAGGAACTGTGCGAAGTCCTCGGTCTGGCGAAAGTCGCGATAGACCGAGGCGTACCGCACATAGGCCACGTCATCGAGGGTCTTGAGCGCCTTCATCACCATGTCGCCGACCACACTCGAGGCCAGCTCGGTCTCGCCCATGCTCTCCAGCTGACGGACGATGCCGTTGACCATCCGTTCCAACCGTTCGGGATCTACCGGTCGCTTGCGGGTCGCCGTCGAAATCGAGCGCACCAGCTTTTCGCGGTCGAAAGGGGCCCTGCGGCCCGAACGCTTCAGGATTGTCAGCTCGCGCAACTGCACGCGCTCGAAAGTAGTGAAACGGCCGCCGCATTCCGGACACAGCCGCCGGCGGCGGATCGTGGCGCCGTCCTCGGACGGGCGGCTGTCCTTCACCTGACTTTCCGGCTCGCCGCAGAACGGGCAACGCATATTCGGCCCCTCCCGAGGCGGCCCCTCAGATGTAGATCGGGAAACGCGCGGTCAAGTCGCGCACTTCGCCGCGCACCCGGGCCTCGACCGCGCTGTTGCCTTCTTCGCCATGGGTGGCCAGGCCGTCGACAACCTCGGCGATCAGCTTGGCTATCCGCCGGAATTCGCCTTGGCCGAAGCCGCGCGTGGTGCCGGCGGGACTGCCCAGGCGCAGGCCGGAGGTGATCGCCGGCGGGGCCGGGTCAAAGGGAATGCCGTTCTTGTTGCAGGTGATGTTGGCGCGCTCCAGGCTGGCTTCGGCGGCTTTCCCAGTGACGCCCTTGGGTCGAAGGTCCACGAGCATGAGATGGCTATCGGTCCCCCCGGAGACGATGTTCATACCTGACGCCATCAGGGCGTCGGCCAAGGCGGCGGCGTTGTCGATCACGCGTTGCGAATACTCCCGGAACTCGGGTCTTAGGGCCTCGCCAAAGGCCACCGCCTTGGCGGCGATGACGTGCATCAGCGGACCGCCCTGGAGCCCAGGGAAGACCGCGGAGTCGAGCTTCTTGGCGATCTTCAAGTGATTGGAGACGATCAGGCCCCCACGCGGGCCGCGCAACGTCTTGTGCGTTGTGCTCGTCACCACGTGGGCGTGCGGCGCCGGATTGGGAAACAGGCCGGCGGCGACCAGGCCGGCGAAATGGGCCATGTCGACCATCAGATAAGCCCCGACACTGTCGGCCACTTCGCGGAAACGGGCAAAATCTATCACCCGGCTGTAAGCCGAGCCGCCGGCGATGATGAGCTTTGGCCGGGCCTCGAGGGCGATCTCGGCCAGGGCGTCATAGTCGATGATCTGATCCTGAGCGCGGACGCTGTAGGCGACGGGATGGAACCATTTGCCGGACTGGTTGACCGACTTGCCGTGTGTCAGGTGCCCGCCGGCGGCGAGGTCCATGCCCATGAAGGTGTCGCCTGGCTTCATCAGGGCCATGAAGGCGGCCTGATTGGCTTGCGAACCAGAGTGCGGCTGGACATTGGCCCATTCGGCCCCGAACAGGGCCTTGGCCCGCTCGATCGCCAGGGTTTCGACCTCGTCGACGAAGGCGCAACCGCCATAGTAGCGACGGCCAGGGTAGCCTTCGGCGTATTTGTTGGTCAGCACCGAGCCCTGGGCTTCCAGCACCGCCCGCGAAACAATGTTCTCGGAAGCGATCAGCTCGATCTGATCCTGCTGGCGGCGAAACTCGCGACCAATGACCTCGAAGACCGCAGGGTCGGCCTGCTCCAGCCCGGCGCTTAACAACGAATCCTGGACGCTGGACGCTGCTGCGGTCATCGCGACTCGCTCCGTTGGTGGATTGGCGGTCGTCTTAGTCTTCCACCCGCGCCGGTCAACAGCAGGACCGGCTTCAGCTCGAGCCGTGTTCGGGCCGCGACCGATTTCGTCCTAGGCGGCGACCCCTCCGAGGCGGCGGATGTTACACCGTGTCCACAGGCCCTCCAGGGCCGCGGTCAGGTCATCCATCATGGCGTCGGTGTGGAACGGCGTTGGCGTGAAACGCAAGCGTTCGGTGCCTCGTGGCACAGTCGGGTAGTTGATCGGCTGGACGTAGATGCCGTGCTCGGCCAGCAGCATGTCGGACACCAGCTTGCAGTGCACCGGGTCGCCGACCAGGATCGGCACGATGTGGCTCACCGAAGGCATGACCGGAAGTCCGGCTGCGGTAAGCCGCGCCTTGAGCGTCGCCGCGCGCTCCTGATGGCGCTGACGCACCTCGTCGTGCGCCTTCAGCCAGCGGATGCTGGCCAGGGCCACGGCCGTGAGCGCCGGCGGCAACGACGTGGTGAAGATGAAGCCGCTGGCGTGAGAGCGGATGGCGTCGATGAGGACCGCGTCGGCGGCGATATAGCCGCCCATGACGCCGAACGCCTTGCCTAGGGTGCCCTCGATGATGTCGATCTGGTCGGCGACGCCATCGCGCTCGGAGACGCCGCCGCCATGAGCGCCATAGAGGCCAACCGCGTGAACCTCATCGAGATAGGTGAGCGCGCCGTATTTCTTGGCCAGGGCCGCTGTGGCCGCGATATCGGCGATATCGCCGTCCATGGAATAGACGCTTTCGAAGGCCACCAGTTTCGGCGTCTCGGCGGGCGCGTTGGCGAGCAGCTCCTCGAGGTGAGCCAGATCGTTGTGGCGGAAAATCTTGCGCGGCCCGCCGCCATGGCGAATGCCGGCGATCATCGAGGCGTGGTTCAACTCGTCGGAAAAGATGATCAGGCCGGGTAGGATCGTCTGGAGAGTGGCGAGCGCCGCCTCGTTGGACACATAGCCGGATGTGAACAGGAGCGAAGCTTCCTTGCCGTGCAAGCTGGCCAGCTCAGCTTCCAGCTCCACATGATAGTGCGTGGTCCCCGAGATATTGCGCGTGCCGCCCGAACCTGAACCGGCCTCGTCGATGGCGCGGTGCATGGCCTCGATGATGACCGGGTTCTGGCCCTGTCCAAGATAGTCGTTGGAGCACCACACCACCACATCACGCGGTTCGCCTTGAGGGGGTGTCCAGGTGGCCATCGGAAAAGCGCCACGATGGCGCTTCAGGTCGGCGAAAACCCGGTAGCGACCCTCACCGCGCACCTTCTCGACGGCGGCGGCGAACTGAGCCTTGTAGTCCATGTCTTCGTCCACTCCCGAGCCTGGCGAGGGTTTCTGGCACGAACGGCCCAATCTGTCATCCGCGCTGGTCTTACAGTTAGGCAATGCGACTACAGCTCTTCAAGCCTTCCCCTGAGGAGTTGCAGCACCGCGGAAAAATCCTTGTGGCCGTGCCCAAGGCTATCGAACAGGGCATAGAGCGCCTCGGCCTGGGCGCCCATCGGCGTGGCGGCCCCGCAGCCGGCCGCCGCCGCTTGCGCCAGCTTCAGGTCCTTGAGCATCAGGGAAGTGAGGAAGCCGCCTTCATAGCCGCGGTTTGAGGGCGCGGTTGGGACGGGGCCGGGCCACGGGCAATAGGTGCTAAGCGACCAGCATTGTCCGGACGATTTGGTCGCGATCTCGAAGAACCTGTCGGGGCCCAACCCTAGTTTCTCCGCCAGGGCGAAGGCTTCGCAGACCCCAAGCATCGAGACGCCCAGAAGCATATTGTTGCAGATCTTCGCGGATTGGCCGGCGCCGACGGCCCCGGCGTGGATCACCGCCTTGCCCATGGGCGCCAAGGCCGCCTCCACCGCGGCCAGGTCGGCCTCGGCACAGCCGACCATGAACGTTAGCGCGCCGCTCTCCGCCGCCATGATCCCACCGGAGACCGGCGCATCGGCGAACCGAAAACCGGCGGCTTGAGCGTCCTTAGCCACGGCCTTGGCGCTGTCCACGTCTATGGTCGAACAGTCGATGAGCAGCGCGCCTTTGCGGGCGTTGGGCGCGATATCATCCTGATAGACTTGCCGCACGTGCTGGCCGGCCGGCAACATGGTGATCACGACATCAGCCGAGCGCACCGCCTCGGCGGCCGAGCCGGCCACCTCGCAACCGGCCTCTCCCGCCCGCTCCAGCGCGGACGCCGACAGGTCGTAGGCGGCCACCCGTGCGCCGGACTTGGCGAGATTGGCCGCCATGCCAGAGCCCATATGGCCCAAGCCGATAAAAGCCACCGATTGCATGGCCTTACCTGGGTTTACGGAACTTATAGACGAATTGATCGGTGTGCCCGCGTATGGCGGGATCGAAGACCTTGGCGGTGTGAGGATCGGCCGAATTTCGCAACACGGCGCTTTCACCGTCAAAAACGAATCCCGCCGCCTCGACCTCCTGTTTGACCACCGCCGGGTCGATGCGGTGCAAGGTGTTGGTGGCCGTCACGCCAGAGCCCGGGACGGCGGCATGGTCTTCGATCACGAACTCCCCGCCGGGCTTCAGCGCTTTGTAAATGGCGCGGTCGAACTTCAACATGTCGACGGGACCCATAAACGGGTCATGCAGGTCATGGTAGTTCTGGCTGGTCCATACGAGGTCAACACGCGTCGGGGTGGAGAAATCGGCCACCGGGCCGACCAGCGCGGTCACATTGGGATATTTTGGATCGGGCGTGGAGCCGTTCGCCGGAAGCGGCGTCTTGGAAAACTGCGCCACCTCGGTGGGAATGTAGGCGTAGACCTTGCCCTTGGGACCGACCGCCACCGAGAACATCTTCGTGAAATAGCCACGGCCGGGCATGAAATCGACAACGGTCTGGCCGGTGCGTACGTCGGCGAATTTCAGCACCTCAGACGGCTTTCGGTCGCTGTCGCGTTCCCTGTCGGCGGCTGGACGGTCGGGATTTTCGACGGCCCTGGCGATATTCTCCGGGATCATGATCGAGGCGGATGCAGACAGTCCGGAAAGAGCGGCCAGTAGAACCCCGGTCGCCAATGGTTTCCAATTGCTCACGGCGTTCTCACTCCTCAGCGTTGCCCGTGCGTCTTTAGCCCAGCGTTTGTGGAGAGTCAGCGAGAGCCTTGCCTAGTCAAGGCGCGTGAGCCAAAGCGGGCGACGGTTGTTCTTCGAGGCCCTTGATGACGTCGCCGCCTCTGGCCCCCTTCCCCGCCTTGCGCTTGCGCCGCCTGCGCCAGGCCGATTGGGTGCGCCGGCTAGTGCGCGAACACACCCTCACGCCGGCGGATTTGATTTGGTCGATCGTTGTCAGCGAAGGCTCCACGAACGAACCCGTCACGGCGATGCCAGGGGTCGACCGCCTGACCATCGAGGGCGTGGCGCAGGCCGCCCGGGAGGCCCGCAGGCTCGGCATTCCGGCGATCGCGGTCTTTCCCCACATCGACGGAGCCAAGAAGGACGCCCGCGGTTCGATTGCTTTAGATCCGGCCGGTCTCATCGCCCGCGCCGTGAGAGCCATGAAGGACGCCGCGCCGGAAGTTGGCGTGATGTGCGATGTCGCCCTGGACCCGTTCACCGACCACGGCCACGACGGCGTGATCGAGGCGGGCAAAGTCGCCAATGACGCCACTGTCGAACGCCTGGTGGAGCAGGGGCTGATGCAGGCGCGCGCCGGATGCGACATCCTGGCGCCCTCGGACATGATGGATGGCCGCGTCGGCGCACTGCGCTCGGCGCTCGAGGCCGAGGGCCTCGTGGACACCATGATCATGTCCTACGCGGCCAAATACGCCTCGGCCTTCTATGGCCCTTACCGCGAGGCCATCGGCTCAGCCAAACTTGGAAGCGCCGGCGCTGGACCGGTCGACAAGGCCACCTACCAGATGGACCCCGCCAATGGCGACGAGGCCCTTCGTGAGGTCGCCCAGGACATCGCCGAGGGCGCGGACATGGTCATGGTCAAGCCGGGCCTCCCCTATCTGGACATTGTCCGCCGGGTGGTGGAAGCCTTCGCCATGCCGACCTTCGCCTTTCAGGTTTCAGGCGAATACGCGATGATCCGCGCGGCCGGCGAGGCCGGCTGGATAGATGAGGATCGCGCGATCCTCGAAAGCCTGATGGCGTTCAAGCGCGCCGGCGCCGCCGGCATCATCTCCTACTTCGCCCCCAGAGCGGCGCGCTTGCTTGGCGCCTGAAGGCGAGCGGCCAGGCTCGAGGTGTCCCACCGGCCGCCGCCCATGTCTTGCACCTCGGCGTAGAACTGGTCGACCAGGGCGGTGACTTCCAACCGCGCGCCGTTGGCGCGGGCCTCGGTGAGCACCAGGCCGAGATCCTTGCGCATCCAGTCGACGGCAAAGCCGAATGCGAATTCACCGCGGGTCATGGTCGCCCAGCGGTTGTCCATCTGCCACGACTGGGCCGCGCCCTGCGAGATGGCCTCATAGGTGAGATGTGGATCGAGCCCTGCCCGCTCGGCGAAATGAACGGCTTCAGCCAGTCCCTGGACGACGCCGGCGATGCAGATCTGATTGGCCATCTTGGCCAGTTGCCCGGCGCCCGATCCGCCCATATGGCGCACGGCCTTGGCGTAAGTGGCCAAAGCGGGCTGGGCCGCGGCTACCGCCGACTCTTCGCCTCCGATCATGACCGAGAGCTGTCCCTTCTCGGCGCCCGCCTGGCCGCCGGAAACCGGCGCGTCGAGAAAGGCGCAACCCTGCGATTGAGCGACGGTGGCCATCTCCCGGGCCAGGCTGGCGGAGGTCGTCGTGTGATCGAGAATAATGGCTCCGGGGGCAAGTTTGGGCAGGATCTCGCCGACGACTTCGCGAACATCGGCGTCGGCGCCGACACACAACACCACCAGGTCGCGGCCTTCGGCCGCCGCGGCCGGCGAATCGGCTACGCGGGCGCGGTGAGTCCTCCCCCAGGCGACGGCTTTGGCCTGGGTCCGATTGTAGCCGACGACGTCGTGCCCGGCCGCGACAAGATGACCGGCCATGCGCGAACCCATCACGCCCAAGCCGATGAAGGCGATTTTCATTGTCAATTCCTTCTCTTGGCTCCTTGCGTCCGCCGGGACTGCCCGCGGCCGTTCAATTCCGTAGAGATTTCATCACCAGCCATCTTGCGCATCCGCTGGACCTGTTCCCTAATCGGTCGCTCAGGTGGAGATTGATCAGCGTTCTAGTCCAGTGACCCAGCACTTTCCGACCCGCCAGTTGCGGTTTTTTCTCACCGCACCTTCGCCGTGCCCGTATCTGCCCGGTCGCGAGGAGCGCAAGGTATTCGCCCACCTACCCATGCTCGACGGAGCGGCGGTCAACGACAGTCTGACTCAGGGCGGATTCCGGCGGTCGCAGAACATCGCCTACCGCCCGGCGTGCGAGACCTGTTCGGCCTGTGTCTCGGCGCGACTGCCGGTCGGCAATTATGTGTTCTCGCGGTCGGAGCGGAGGGTGCTGACGCGCAACCTCCACCTGACCCGCCATGTGGTCGAGTCGGAAGCCACGCGCGAACAGTTCGACGTGTTGCGGGGCTATCTCGCGGCCCGCCATCCCGGCGGCGGAATGGCCGACATGACCTGGCCCGACTATGTCGCCATGGTCGAAGACACGGCGGTGCGAACGCATATGGTGGAATATCGCCTGCGCTCATCCGATGGCGGGCCGGGCCAACTGGTCGCCTGCGCCCTGGTCGACCTGCTCGCCGACGGGCTCTCCCTCGTCTACAGTTTTTTTGATCAGGCCTTCGCGCGCAACAGCCCGGGATCGTTCGTGATCTTCGACCACGTGCTGGAGGCCAGGCGCCTGCGGTTGCCCTATCTGTATCTCGGCTACTGGGTGCGCGGCAGCGAGAAGATGGACTACAAGGCCCGTTTCTCGCCCCTGGAGATCCTTCAGCCGGAAGGCTGGCGGCTGATGTCCGCCAGGGATCGGATGCGAGAGCGGGCCTGAACGCGCCCCTTCCGCCATCGGCCGAGCGGCCTGCAATCGAACGCCTGATCGAGGTGATGGCCCGCTTGCGCGATCCGCACGCGGGCTGCGCCTGGGACCTGGAACAGACCTTCGCCACCATCGCCCCGTACACGGTCGAGGAGGCTTACGAAGTGGCCGACGCTATCGAGCGCGGCGACCTGCGCGACCTCAAGGAGGAACTGGGCGACCTGCTCTTCCAGGTGGTGTTTCATTCGCGCATGGCTGAAGAGTCCGGCGCGTTCACCTTCG
>DASXMK010000579.1:0-9136 GCA_036495705.1 Caulobacteraceae bacterium
GTTCGAAATCGACCGCCCGCTCGTCCCGGCCCTGCGGCTGGACGCAGAGCTGCGCGACGCCCACCCCTCGACCGTTATCGCCGAGGCGCTGGAACTCTACGGCCCGCGCCTGGCCCTCGTGTCCTCGTTCGGGGCCGAATCGGCGGTGCTGCTGCACTTGGCCTCGCGCATCGATCCGGCCATCCCGGTGCTGTTCCTCGACACCGGCATGCTGTTCGCCCAGACCCTGGACTATCGCCGCGAGCTGGCCACGCGTCTCGGCCTCACCGACGTACGCGACCTTCGCCCCCGTTTCGACGACCTGGCCCTTGGCGATCCCAACGCCGACCTGTGGACCCGGGACACCGACGCCTGCTGCCATATCCGCAAGGTGCTGCCGCTCGACGCGGCCCTGGAGGGGTTCGACGCCTGGATCACCGGCCGCAAACGCTTCCACGGCGGCCAGCGCCTGCGCTTGCCGGTGGTCGAAGCGGCCGACGGTCGCGTCAAGTTCAATCCGCTGGCCAACTGGTCCAAAACCGAGCTCGACGCCTATGCCGAGGCCTACGATCTGCCGGCCCACCCGATGGTGGCCCATGGTTTCCCCTCGATTGGCTGCTGGCCGTGCACCGACCAGGTGGCCGAGGGGGCCGACGCGCGCTCCGGCCGCTGGGCGGGTTCGCAAAAGAGCGAATGCGGCATACATACCGCCCGCGCGCCTGGCGCCGCTCCCTTCCTGGGGGCGGATCTTTAGGCCGCGCGTTTAAGTTAGCTTAAGCCCGTTCACGAAGTATCATTTAAGACATGCAAAACGCCTCCGCCCTGAAACGCGACCCTGCTCCCGCGCCCGCAAAGGCGCGTGGGGCCTTCTATGTCGAGCAGGTGACCTGGGTGCGCCACTGGACGGACACGCTGTTCTCCCTGCGCACCACGCGTGACCCGGGCCTGCGTTTCGACAGCGGCCAGTTCGTGATGCTCGGCCTGGAGGTCGAGGGCAAACCCCTGCTGCGCGCCTATTCCATCGTCAGCGCCAATTACGCCGACGAACTGGAGTTCTATTCGATCAAGGTCCAGGACGGGCCGCTGACCTCGCGCCTGCAGAACATCGTCGTCGGCGATGAGGTCCTGGTCGGCAAGAAGCCCACCGGCACCCTGGTGCTCGATGGCCTGAGACCCGGCAAGAACCTCTATCTGCTCGGCACAGGCACGGGCCTGGCCCCTTTCCTCAGCCTGGTGCGCGATCCGGAGATCTATGAGCGCTTCGACAAGGTCATCGTCACGCACACGGTGCGCGAGGTGGCCGATCTGAATTATCGCCGGTTTTTATCGCACGAACTGCCCAACGATCCCGATCTCGGCGAATGGGTCGGACCGAAGCTGATCTACTATCCGACCGTGACCCGCGAGCCGTTCGTCACCGAGGGGCGGATCACCGACCTTATCGAATCGGGGCGGTTCTTCGATGACATCGGCCTGCCGCCGCTGGATCGGTCGCGGGACCGGGTGATGCTGTGCGGCGGGCCCTCGGTGCTGGCCGACTTGAAGGCGCAACTCCTGGCGCGCGGCTACGAGGAAGGCTCGGTGGCCAACCCCGGCGACTTCGTCCTCGAGCGGGCGTTCGTGGAGACCTGATCCTAGGGTTTCACCAGGATCTTGATCTGGCTTTTGTCGGTCTGCAGGGCGGTGAACGCCGCCGGGGTCTCGTCGAGGCCGACCACGCCGGTGACGATCTCGTTGTAGCGGGTCTTGCCTTCGGCGAGGTTGGTGAGCGAAGCGGCGAACTCCTCCGGCGAATAGCCGAGCACAAAACGCAGCTCGATCTCCTTGGCGATGAAGGCGAAGGGCTCGATGACATCGGTCTGCATGCACACTCCGGCGACCACGATCCGCGTCCCGCGCGGAGCGGCCTGGGCCAGGGCCTGCAGCACCCCGGGCGCGCCGACGCATTCGAAGATCACCGGACGCTTGACTTCGCGCCCCTGGGCCATGGCCATCAGCCCCTCGGCGGGACTGGCCGGGACGCCGAATTCGCTCCAGGCCGCGTGCGGCGAAGCCTCTCCCGGGTCGACGAGGCGGTCGGCGCCCATGCGCTCGGCGGCGGCCCGGCGCTCGGCCGAGAAATCGCAGGCCACGATCGGCCCCACGCCGCGGGCCTTCAACGCCGCGATCACCGCCAGGCCGACCGGGCCGCAGCCCACGACCATGAACACCTGGTCGGGCGAAGGCTCGGCCTTGGCCACGGCGTGCTCGCCGACGGCCAGGGGCTCGGTGAGGGCGGCCTGATCGGCGTCGAGGCCATTGGGGACCTCCAGCATCAGCATGTCGGAAAGCACGATGTGCTCGGCGAAGCCGCCGGGGATGCGGCTCGAATAGCCCACGGTCTCGAAGCCGGTCGGGGTAATCAGGCCGGGGATAGAGACCACCCGGGTCCCGGGCTTGAAGCGCCCGCCGCCCGGCCCGCTCTCGACCACCTCGCAACAGAACTCGTGGCCGAACACGGTGTCGGCCCCGCGCTTCATGTGCCCGGGCGCGCCGAGGCGCTCGGAAAGCTCGATCATGTGGTCGTAGTGTTCGAGGGCGTGCAGGTCCGAGCCGCAGATGCCGCAGGCCAGCGTTCGGACGAGGACCTGGCCGGCCTCGGGGACCGGCGCGGCCATCTCGTCGACGACCAGAGCCCCCGAGCGGCGGATGACAGCGCGCATGCTATTCGGCCGCCTCCGGCTTTTTCAGGCCCATCATGGCGGCGATTTCCGGGCGGATGTTCTCCAGGCCCTTCTCCTGGACGTGGGCGGCGATGCGTGCGCCGACCGCGGCCATGGCCTGGCCGGTGAACTCGGGCTTGTGCGCCCCGACCCAGGCCATGGAGGCTTCGCGGTTGTCGTTGAGTTGCTGGAAGCGCGGCGCGACATAGCGGGCGAACAGCTCATAGGAGCGCTTGGTCTGCGCCCATGGGGCCCAGTTGTGGGCCATGAACAGGAAGGCCCCGAAGCCGCCGCCCGACTGCTGCCAAAGGGCCTGGATCTTGTCGGCGGCGTCGTCCGGCGTGCCGATCACCGTCAGGCCGCTCGCGATCAACGCTTCGACCGGATCCTGGCCGGCCGCCACCGGGGCCACCGGCAAATTGGCGATCTCGCGGAAGTAATACAGCCACTTCTCCAGGCCGAACTGCACGTCGGCGCGGGCCTGCTCCCGGGTCTCGGCGATATGCATCGGACCGACCAGCCGCCAGGCGGCGCGGTCGACGCTGGTCCCGTGGTCGCGGGCGATGTCCTCGGCGATCGCCCAGTTGGACGACAGGGCATTGAAGCCGCCGGTCGAGGTGGCGCCCAGGGACAGCAGGCCAAGGCCGTGGCGGCCGGCGGCGCGGGCGCCGGTGGGCGAGACCTGGCTCGCCACCGCCATCTCCACGTGCGGGCGCGAATAGGGTGTCATCTGCAACCGCGCCTCGTTGAGGGTGAACCAGTCGCTCTTGTGGCTCACGGTCTCGCCGCGCAGCAGGCGGACGATGACGCCGAGCGCCTCGTCCATCATGTCCCGCTGTTTGCCCGGCTCGATCCCCATCATCATGGCGTCGGAGACCAGGGCCCCGGGCCCGACGCCGAACATCACCCGGCCGCGGGTCATGTGATCGAGCTGGTTGATGCGGTCGGCGAGCATGAACGGGTGATGGTAGGGCAGGGACGAGACCCCCGTGCCCAGGCGAATGTGGCGCGTGCGCTCGGCGGCGGCGGCGATGAACACCTCCGGGCTGGCGATGTTCTCATAACCGGCCGAGTGGTGCTCGCCGATCCAGGCCTCCTCATAGGCCAGGGCGTCCATCCACTGGACCAGCTCGAGGTCGCGCTCGATGGCCAGCGTCGGGTTCTCGTCAACCGGATGAAACGGCGCGATGAAGGCCCCGAAACGCAGTCTCCTGTTCAGCATCGACGTCCTCCGGTTTTATGGCCCCTCAGGTTTTAGCCGCATCGCGCCGTTGGCGGCCAGAGGAATCGAACAGGCGTTTGAGATCTGGGGCAAGGCCTTGAATTATCGACACCTCTACCATGCCGGTAACTTCGCCGACCTGCTCAAGCACGTGGTGCTGACCGAGCTCATGGCGCGCCTGACCGCCGCCGCCGGCCCGCTCAGCGTGATCGACACCCACGCCGGAGCGGGGGTCTATGACCTCAGTTCGGACGCCGCGCGCCGGACCGGCGAGGGGGCCGCCGGCATCGGCGTGCTGATGGCCGATGAGGGCGCTCCGGCGGCGTTCGACGCCCTCAAGGCGGCGGTGCGTGAGCTCAACGACGGCGCTCTGCGCTATTATCCGGGGTCGCCGGTGCTAATCGCCCAGGCTCTGCATGGCCGCGACCGCCTGATCGCCTGCGAAACCCGGCGCGAGGATTTCGAGATGCTGCGCCAAGCCTTGCGCGCTCCGGGCGCCAGCGCCGTGCGCGAGGATGGCTGGGACGTGGCCGCCCGCCGCCCGCCGACCGCTCCGGCGCGGGCTCTGGTGCTCATCGATCCGCCCTATGAGGCCGGCGATGATTCCGACCGGGTCGCAAAGGCCACGAAGGCGGTGCTGGCGCGCAACGCCGACGCGGTGGTGGCCATCTGGGCGCCGCTGAAGGACCTGGCCGGGTTCGACGCTTTGCTCGGCGCCATCGAAGACGCCGCCTCACCGCATCCGCTGCTGATCGCCGAGACCCGGCTGCGCGCGCCCGACGATCCACTGCGCCTGAACGGCTGCGCCATGGCGGTGGTCAATCCGCCGGCCGGGCTGGAAGCGCCGGCCGGGGCGGCCGCGGCGTGGATTGGGACCCGGCTAGGCGAGCCTGGCGGACTTGGCCGCGCCGGGGTTATCGGATCGGGCATTGTCGGATCGGGACAGTCCCGCTCGTCATAAGAAGGTCACCGGAACAGGGTCATAAAAGGAGATCGCCATGACCGACCTCGCCATTTGCCTGTGGTTCGATACCGACGGCGAAGCCGCCGCCAAACATTACGTGGAAACTTTCCAGGCCATGGGCCGCCCGGCCGAGCTTGGCGCTGTCGCCCGTTACGGGCCTGAAGGCCCGCGGCCGGCGGGGACGGCGATGACGGTGCGCTTCACCCTCGACGGGCTAGAGTTCATGGCCCTCAACGGCGGCCCCGAGTATCGCCATTCGCCGGCGTTCTCGCTGATGGTCGATTGCTCCGACCAGTCCGACATCGACGGCTTCTGGGACCGGCTGGTCGATGGCGGAAGGCCGATCCAGTGCGGCTGGCTGACGGACCGGTTTGGCGTCTCATGGCAGATCGTGCCCAGGGCGTTCGAGCGGCTGGTCGGCGGCGGCGACGCCGCGCGCTCTTCGCGGGTCATGAAGGCCATGTTCGGCATGGTGAAGCTGGACATCGAGGCTCTGGAAAAAGCGGCGGAGGCGGCCTGAACAACGCGCGGTTCATATTGCGACTGCGAACGGATCGGCGTAGTAATGGTGCGTCGCAGCATCAATCTGGCGGGGGCCAGATTTGTACGAGGGAGTTCGATCATGCCGTCGATCGTGGACACACCAGCACTGGATGAACAGCGGGCCGCCGCACGTCGGGCGATGGCGTTGCCGGTCGGGCTTTCCTCGCCCATGTGGCTGGCTTTCGGGGCCGCCGCCAGCGCCGGCGTCGCTTGGTGGTGGATGACCCGCTGGACGCGGGCCACCAACCTCGAGGCCATGACCGGGGCCGCCAAAGCCCAGGTGGCCGCGGTCGAAGCCCTGGTCGAACGCGAATCCGAAGTCGCCGTCCAGGCGGTCGAGGCGGCCGAGCGCCTGCTCGAAGCCACGGCGATGATCGAGCCGCGCCTCGTCGAGATCATCGCCGAGCCAGCGGATGAGGCTGCCGAGCAGACCCTGGAGGGCGGCGACGACCTCACCCGGCTCACCGGCGTCGGTCCCAAGCTGGCCTTGGAACTGGCGGCGCGCGGCATCCGCACCTTCGCCCAGCTGGCTGACTGGACCGAGGACCAGGCCCAGGCCTTCGATTCGGAGCTGAGCCTCAAGGGCCGCGTGGCCCGCGACGCCTGGATCGCTCAGGCCCGGCGGCTGGCCGGCAGCTGACACACATATCTCCCCACTAAGGGGAGGGAGCTAGGCCTCTTCGCTCAGCCCGAACTCGGCGAACACCTCGGCGGTGTCGGCTCCGATCTCCGGCGGCTCGCGGCGGATCGACGCCGGGCTCTTGGAAAATCGCAGCGGCGGTTTCAGCGCCCGATAGACCCCGTGCCCTGGCAGCTCGCGCTCCTCGATCAGGGTCGTCGTCAGCTGCGGATCGGTGAGCACGTCGCGGGCGTCGTTGGCGACCATCAGCGGGATGGAGTGCTGCGGCCCGAGCGCCATCCATTCGGCGGTCGTGCGCGTCGCCGCCGCCTCGGCCATCATCTCGTTGTAGACGGCGACCTTGCCGCCCGGAGCCTCGGCGGTGAGGAAGCGGTCGCTCTCATAGGCGTCGGCGATGCCGCCTAAAGCCATGAACCGGGCCGCCTGGTCGCGATTGGCCGGCTGGACCATGAGCCAGCCGTCCTGGGTGCGCAGCGGCTTGCGGTAGGGGGTGATGGTGGTCGTGTGGCCGAAGGCCCCGGTCGCCGGCACGAAGGTCTCGCCATAGAGGTGCTCGGTCATGATGTAGCTGGTGAAACACTCCAGCATCGGCACGCACACATACTGGCCCTCCCCAGTGCGCTCCTTGTGGCGCAGGGCGGCCAGGCAGGCGATGGTGGCGAACAGGCCGCTGGTCTTGTCAGCGATGATCGAGGCCGGCGGACGGAACGGGGCCTGCGGATTGCCCAGGCGCTCAAGGCCGAACGAGCCGCTGGCGGCCTGGACCAGATCGTCGAACGCCTGGCGTCCGGCATAAGGGCCTTCGGGGGCGTAGCCCATGGCCTCGACATAGACGATATCCGGCTTGATCGCCTTGACCGCCTCATAGGCGAAGCCCAGCCGCTCGATCGCCTCGGGTCGCATGTTGTGGATGAAGATGTCGGCCCGGGCGATGATCTTGCGCAGGGCGCGACGGGCCGGCTCGGTCTTCAGGTCAAGGGCCACCGAGCGCTTGTTGCGGTTCAAGGCCACGAACAGCGGGCCCATGGTGCGCGACTTGGGGGCCTTGCCCGAATGCCGCTGGCGATCACCGCCGGGCTCCTCGATCTTGATCACGTCGGCGCCGAGGTCGCCCAGGGTCTGGGTGGCGTAGGGCCCGAGCACGAACTGGCTGAGGTCGACCACGGTGACGCCGGCGAGCGGCCCGGTGCTGGCGCTGGTCATGGCGAAAGCCTCCCTGGGGACGATTTGCCCTCTCATGCGACGTCGCGGGCGGCCATGGCAATGGGGCTTTGACAAGCCGTCTCCGGCGTCGTTGAGTTTCGCGCCACCTCAAGGCAAGGAGCGCCGCCGCCCATGACCGAGCACCTGATCGAGACCGTCGACGATGGGGTCGTCACCCTGACCATGAACCGGCCCGAAGCGCGCAACGCCTTGTCGGCCGAAATGCAGGCAGCCTTGTCCGAAGCCATTCCGCGCCTGGCCGCCGACCGCGCGGTGCGGGTGATCGTACTCACTGGCGCCGGCGGGGCGTTCTGCTCCGGGGGTGACGTCAAGGGCTTCGCCAGCCGCAACGTCGATGGCGGCGGCGGTCGGGGCTTCGACCTCGAGGCCCGGGTGCACGGCCTTCGCCAGTCGATGGAGGTGGTCCGATGGCTGGCCGAGGCTCCCAAACCCACCCTGGCCGTGATCCCCGGGGCGGCCGCGGGGGCCGGTCTGTCGCTGGCCCTGGCCTGCGATATCCGCGTCGCGGCGGCCGAGGCCAAGCTCACCACCGCCTTTTCCAAGGTCGGCCTGGCCGGCGACTATGGCGGCTCCTATTTCCTCACCCAGCTGGTCGGCGCGGCCAAGGCCCGCGAGCTCTATTTCACCGCCGACGTCATCTCGGGCTCGGAGGCGGCGGCGCTCGGCATCGTCAATGAGGCCGTGCCCCGCGACGAGCTTCCCGCCGCCGCCGAGCGCTGGGCCCGGCGGCTGGCGTCGCTGCCGACCCTGGCGGTCGGCTATATGAAGCGCAACCTCAACGCCGCCGCCCATGCCACCCTGGCCGAGGTCCTCGACCTGGAGGCCATGCACATGGTCCGCACCTTCATGACCGACGACCACAAGGGCGCCGCTCTCGCCTTCGTCGAAAAGCGCGCGCCGGAATTCCACGGGCGCTAGTCCGGCCCCGGCAGGAGTTTAAACAAGCGTTCGTGCTTGCAGCCCCTCGCGCCGCGCGTAAAGTGAAAACCGTTAAGGAAACTACTGGGAGCACGTGGCGATGGCCGACTTTGGCGGCGCCGATCAGGACGCCTTCCGGACCGAAGTCCGCGACTGGCTGGCGGCCAACTATCCGGCCGAACTGAAGACCGCCAAACCGGCTGCCGACCCGGAGGCGGTGTGGGGCGGGCGCGCCTTTACCGGCAGCGATGATCCGCAGATCCGCTGGATGCGGGCCCTGGCCTCACGCGGGTGGACCGCGCCCACCTGGCCCAAGGCCTATGGCGGCGGCGGCCTCTCGCGCGATGAGGCCAAGGTGGTGGAAAAGGAGCTGGCCGCCGGCGGCTATCGGCCGCCCCTGATGTCCTTCGGCCTGTGGATGTTGGGCCCGGTGCTGCTGGAGTACGCCAGCGAGACCCAGAAGCAGGAGCATCTGCCCAAGATCGTCGGCGGCGAAATCCGCTGGTGCCAGGGCTATAGCGAGCCGGGGGCCGGCTCGGATCTGGCCTCGTTGCAGACCCGGTGTGAGGACAAGGGCGATCATTGGCTGATCAACGGTCAGAAAATCTGGACCTCCTACGCCAACAAAGCCGACTGGTGCTTCTGCCTGGTGCGCACCGACACCAGCCGCAAACATGAGGGCGTCAGCTTCGTCCTCATCGACATGGCGAGCCCCGGCGTGGAGACGCGGCCGATCAAGCTCATCTCCGGCGACTCGCCATTCTGCGAGACCTTCTTCACCGACGTGAAGGTTCCCAAGGGCAATCTAGTCGGCCAGCTGAATGGCGGCTGGGAGATCGCCAAGCGGCTTCTGCAGTATGAACGTCAGAACATCTCCGGCGCGGGCTCCGACCTCGCTTCGCTGCAGACGCGCTGCGAGGACAAGGGCGACCACTACCTCATCA
>DASXMK010000580.1:0-2720 GCA_036495705.1 Caulobacteraceae bacterium
CTCGCCATGGGCCTGATGCGCGACTGGCCGCTCGATCAGCATCCGGTGACTCTGGCCGCCACCGCCTGGCGAATCCTGGGCGATGCGCGGTATCGTCAGCTGTTCGACTACGACCGCCTGCTGATGCGCGCCGCCGTTGACACCCCGGCGGGATGGCCGTCGCGGGACGCGTGGCTGGCTGATCTGGGCGCCGCCTTGCGGGAACTCCACGGCATGAGGGGACACCCGATCGGGCAATCTCTGCGCCACGGCGTGCAGACCGGCGCGCCTCTGACATTGTCGAACCATCCAGCCATCAAGGCGTTCTTCGCGGCCATCGATCCGATCCTTCGGCGGTACATCGCCAGGCTGGGGGAGCGCGACGACGTTTTGGGCCGTCGAGTCACCGCGGGCTATCGCCTCTCCGGCGCGTGGTCGGCCCTGCTGCGCCCGGGAGGACATCACGTTGATCATATCCACCCCCTTGGCTGGATATCCTCGGCCTTCCACGTGGAACTTCCGCCCGCCATCGAGGACGGCCGCCAGGGCTGGCTCAAATTCGGCGAGCCCGGGCTTCCCACCACGCCGATCCTGGGGCCGGAACATTTCGAAAAGCCAGCTCAGGGCGACCTTGTCCTGTTTCCCAGCTACATGTGGCACGGCACGGTGCCCTTCGGCGGCGACCAACCGCGTCTCGCCATCGCCTTCGACGCCGTCCCCCTCTGAAAAGGACCGATCGCCCGGCGGCGATAAGTCGCGTGCACGCCGCCCATGCGTGGGTGTAGGATTCACGCCAATGAAGCAAAGGCCGCGCATATGGCCGACGCAGGGTTCAATCGACGATGGTTGGTATCCGCGATCGCCGCGGCGTGCGCCCCGCCGCTCGCGGCCCGGGCCGCGATCTTCGACCTGCAGCATGAGCCGGCCACCCGCTTGGGGTCGGGGGACTCGTCCTATACCCCTCCCGACTCGCTGAGCACAGTCGCCGACATCTACCGACGTATGAACGTTCCCATCCGCGTGAACGGCGCGGGGCCGTTCGGATTCGTGGTCGACACCGGCGCCAACCAGTCGGTGATCTCCACGGCCCTGGCCAACCGCCTTGGCCTGGCTGCCGGCCCGCCCGCGCCCATTAACGGTGTCGCCGGGGTCGAGATCGCGCCCACCACCCGCGCCCACCTAGGGATTGGCCGGCGCATCCTGCCCGAGCAGACCTTGTCGGTGCTGCCGGCGTCGGGAATCGGCGGGGACGGCATGCTGGGCATGGACAGCATCGGCGACGCCGCCCTGACCCTGGATTTCGCCCGCCGGGACATGAGGATCGAAACCGGCCGCGCCGGCTGGCGCGATCCCGACGCCGTCGCCCTAAAGGCCACCCGCCGCGACGGCCAGCTCACGCTGGTCGACGCCTATCTGTCCGGCGTGCCTCTGCTCGCCCTGATCGATTCCGGGGCCGAGAACACCATCGGCAACATGGCCCTGCGCGCCAATGCACTGGTGCGCGACCGCGGGTCAGTATGGAAACAGACCCCGATCATCAGTTCGACCGGCCAAATGATCATGGCCGAGATGGCCGACTTGCCGAATCTGCGCGTCGGGGCTCTTCGGCTCTCCTATTGGCCGGTGGCCTTCGCCGACCTGCACACCTTCCAGATGTGGAACATGACCGAAACGCCGGCCATCCTGCTGGGTGTGGATATCCTCAGCCGCTTCCAGTCCGTGTGCCTGGATTTCGCCCGCGCCGAAGTTCGCTTGTGTCTTCCGCGGGTGTGACGCCCTTCCTGTTCAGGAAGTTGGGTTGTGGACGCCACGGAATTCGGCCGACCCTCATCCTGGACGATGACCGCGCACGACGTAATCAGGCATGTCGCGGTAGTAGTCGTCCAACGCCGCCGTCAATCCCCGGACCATGTCTCGCTCGGCCTCGCTCAGCAAGGGATTCCAAATATCGAGAATGAGGACCGCGCGCCATTGGTCGCTGTTGTTCCGGGCCTCATGCTCGATCGTATCGTCGAATACGAAGGCATTCCCAGGTTCCCATATCCGGGTTTCCGCGCCGACTCGGAAGCTGCAATCGGGCGGCACGATCAGCGGCAGATGCACGACCAGACGACAGTTGTTGCTTCCGGCGTGGGGTGGGATGTGTGACTTGGCCTCCAGAATCGAAAACATCGCCGTTGGAGCACAGCCCGGCATATCGCAGGGAGGCCACGCCTTGAGCGCCGCCATGGTGCGTGGGCAGCGGGCCATGTTGGCGGCTCGCGCCTGGCCCTCGATCCACAGATAGTAGACGCCCCAGCGCAGCGAGCGATTGAGCTCCCGCCACTGGTCGGGCACCCCGCCCGGCGGGAAGTTCATGTAAGGACGCATATTGCCGGCATCCTCGGCGAGAACGTTCAGCAGCTCTTCGCGGATATCGTCGGTGGAGGCCTCGATCGAATCCAGCCACGGAAAGTCGGCGCGTTCGTAGAACTCGATCGCCGGCAGGTGCGGGTAATAGAGGAAGTTCGGCTGGGGGCGATAAATGCGCCGCTTGAAAAGAAGGGTGTCGAGCGCCCGGTCGAAACGCCCCAACGGCTCGTCGGCATGTTTCGTGCGCAGGGTCTTGAGATGGTCTTCCAGGAAGTTCTCGAGCGCAAGATTGTTGGCGTCGATCGCCGCCCGGGCTGTCTGCACGGCCTGCCGCAATTCCGGAGAAAGGTTGGCGTTCGCGGGAATCGCCACGAGGGCGGTGCGATAGG
>DASXMK010000581.1:0-2814 GCA_036495705.1 Caulobacteraceae bacterium
GTTTGGGCAAGCGCGCCTCAAATGTGGTTAGCAGGGCGCCATAGTCGGTCAGGAAGTCGCGCCAGCCGCGCGCATGGCCGCGCGTGTCGGGGCCTACCCGCTGCGACAGCCCGTGGCCGCGCCAGTCGTGGACCAGCACGACGAAACCGCGCCGCATGAGGATGTCGGCGACTTCGAAGTATTTCTCGATCGGTTCGGTGCGACCCGGGCTGACGACAACCGAACCGCGGACCGGACCATCGGGGTGAAACAGGGCGGCGCGCAGGCGCGCGCCGCCAGCCCCGGCGAACCATTCGGCGGCGCCGCCGGCCGGGACCGGAGCGGCGGCCGTTGCGAAGAGCGGGGCGAGCCCCTCCAGGAGCGTCAGGCCATCCTGGAGAACAGCGTCGTCATCTTGCTCTGCAGGGCCATCGCCAGGCCCATGTCGGACAGCTGCATCCGTCCGGTCATCACCGCGGTCATGGCGTCGAGCTTGCCCGCGCCCATTGCTTCCAGATCGGCGCTGGAGATGGTTATGGTTAGATCGGCCGGCTTGTCGTCATTAGTGACCGAACCGCCATCGATGAAGATGGATCCGTCACCCTTGAGGTTGAATTTCAAGGTCTTGCCGAGGCCGGAATCGGCGCCTACGGCCGCCCTGATGCGGTCGGTCGTTTCCTGCAGTGTGGCCATGGTCTCGGTCCTCTCCCTGAAGCCTGCCGAGCCAGCCGCCTAACGCGGCCACGCGCCGGAGGCAAGTGAACAATGCTTAGACGCCAGAGGGACGCCAGTGGGGCGAATGGGGGCTTGAAGCGCCGCTCGCGATTCCCATCTCACTGGCCGAAGGCGCTGGATGTCCGGGCCTTTCGGGTCATTTCGCGAGGCCAAACTGGCTCGCGGCCGATCCGTTCGATTGCTCCTTGCTTAGTGCAAAAAGAAGGATCTTGAACATGCGAACCCTCGATTTCTCCCCCCTTTACCGGTCCGTCGTCGGTTTCGACCGGCTGGCTGATCTTCTCGATGCCGCCAACAGCGAAACCAGCAACGGCTATCCGCCCTACAATATCGAGCGGACCGACGAGAACGCCTACCGCATCGACATCGCCGTGGCCGGCTTCAAGCCGGACGAACTGGCGATCGAGGTGAAGGAAAACCTGCTCACTGTCCAAGGCCGCAAAGCCGCCAATGAGGAAGCCAAGCGCTACCTCTACCGCGGTCTCGCCGAGCGCGGCTTCGAGCGCCGGTTCCAGCTGGCCGACTATGTGGTCGTGACCGACGCTCAGCTGGCCGACGGGTTGCTGTCGATTTCCCTGCGCCGCGAGCTTCCGGAAGCCCTGAAGCCGCGCAAGGTCGAAATCTCGACTCCCAAGAGCGAAACCCTCATCGAGGGCAAGGCGGCTTAAGAGCCGGCCTCTTATTCCGCACCAACCCGAGGGCGGCGCTCGCGCGAGCGTCGCCCTTTCTTCATACGGATGGCAAAGCCTGGGCGCGGTCGGCGTCCAGATAGCGCGCGCCGGTGGGCGTCAGATCGACCGCCAGTTCCACCACCAACGGATTGCCGGTCGGGATCTCCAGCCGGACGATGGCCGTCTCGTCCAGGCCGAAGATATGCTTGGCGATGGCCCGCAGGGAATTGCCGTGGGCGGCCACCAGCACGGTTTCCCCAGCGGCCAGGGCCGGAGCGATGGCAATGTCCCAATAGGGCAGGACACGCTCAAGGGTGGTCTTCAGGCTTTCGGTGGCCGGGACCGCGACCCCGGCGTAACGACGATCGCCGGCGAGGTCGAACGGTCCTCCGGGGGCCAGCGGCGGCGGGGCGATATCGTAGGAGCGCCGCCAGAGTTTCACCTGCTCAGCGCCATGGCGCTGCGCGGTCTCGGCCTTGTCGAGGCCGGTCAGCGCGCCGTAGTGGCGCTCGTTCAGGCGCCAGTCGTTGACCACCGGGATCCACGCCTGACCGGCGGCGGCCAGGGCCAGCCAGCCACTACGGATGGCGCGCACCAGGACCGAGGCGAAGGCGCGGTCGGAGGCGATTCCCGCCGCCTTGATGAGCTCACCGCTGCGCACGGCCTCGGCCTCGCCGGCCGCCGTCAGATCGACGTCCACCCAGCCGGTGAACCGGTTCTCGAGGTTCCATTGGCTCTGGCCGTGACGCAGGAGCACCAGGGTCGGCATGGCTGAGGCTCCTTCGCCCGTAGCGGAGGCCCGGCTAAGGCCGCCCGGGGCCCGGCGTCAAGCCGGCGGGCAATGGTGTTGGAGCGCCATCGTCGCTATAGGCCCGCCGTGCGCGGTCGCTTGATCCTCCCGCTGATGGCCCTCGCGGCCGTGGCCATCATCGCCCTGGCCCTGGTATGGCCGCAGGGGTCGGGCAGGCCCTCCCCGGCCCCGTTCGGCCATCCGCTGGCTCCGCTTCAGCGGCGCTGATCGGGCGATATGAGCGTTAGGTGCAAAGAGCAGGATTGATGTTTCCGACGCCCCGTTCAGACCTCGCCGCCAATAGTTTCGACTATGAGGTGACGCCGCTGGTGAAGGCCACGGGCTTTCGCGAGTACGACGCCCGCTGGCTGCTCGGCCCCGACCTCAATCTCATGGGTGTTCAGGCCCTGGGTCTGGGTCTTGGGACTTTGGTCCACGAGCGCGGCGAGCGCCGCATCGTCGTCGGCCACGATTTCCGCTCCTATTCGCTGACGGTCAAACAGGCCCTGATGCTGGGCCTCACCGCCGCCGGCTGCGAGGTGCTGGACATTGGCCTTTGTTTGTCGCCGACCGCCTATTTCGCCCAGTTCGACCTGGAGGCGCCGTGCGTCGCCATGGTCACCGCCAGCCACAACGAAA
>DASXMK010000582.1:0-2952 GCA_036495705.1 Caulobacteraceae bacterium
CAGCGCCGCCGGATTATTGTTGGCCGGCTGCGCCGACTACGGCTACGGCCCCGACTATTATTCCGCAGACTACTACGGCGCCCCAGCCGCCTACTATGGCCCAGGGGTCGATATCGATTTCGACGGCTTCTACGACGGCTATTACGGCCCGATCTACGACGGCTACTGGAACAGCGGAGCCTTCTACTATCGCTCCTCGCCCGACGCCGGCTACGTGCGCGGAAATACAGCCCACTTCCGTCACACGGCTGCGCCCGGCTTCAACCATATCCGCGGCACAACCCACATGACCGCGCCCGCCCGCAGGCCGCCGGACTAGCGGCAGCTAAATCGCTAGGCGAGCTCGCGACTTAAGCATTAGGGTACGGCGCCGCCTGAAAGGGGCGGATCGGCTGAGCGGGGGGACAGGCCATGTTTCACCAGTTGCTTACGCCCATTGGCGGCAATCTGGTGTTCTCGTTCGTGGTGGCGGCGATCCCGATCGCCACCGTTCTGATCCTCCTGGGCATGGTTCGGCGTCCCGCTTGGGAAGCCTCGTTGGCGGGGTTGGTCGTCGGTTTCGCGATCGCCGTGATTTTCTGGAAAATGCCGGCCGGACTGGCCCTCGACAGCGCGGCGGCGGGCGGCGTCTTCGCCCTGTGGCCGGTGATGTGGATCGTCTTCAACGCCCTGCTGCTGTTCAATCTGACCGTCCAGACCGGGCGCTTCGACGCCTTTCGCCGCTGGGTCGTGGACAATCTCCCCGCCGACAGGCGGGTGGCTCTGGTGGTCATCGGTTTTTGCTTTGGCGCCCTCTTGGAGGGCATTGCTGGATTCGGCGCGCCGGTCGCCATCACCAGCGCCCTGCTGATCGCGCTCGGCATGCCGGCGCTCGAGGCGCTGACCTTCACGCTCATCTTCAATACCGCCCCGGTCGCATTCGGCGCCTTGGGCACGCCGGTGACCACGCTGGGCGCCGTCACCCATCTGCCCGACGCCGTGCTGGGGGCCATGATCGGCCGGCAACTGCCGTTCGTGGCGTTGCTGCTCCCATTCTACGCGATTGGCGTCTACGGCGGGCTGAGATCAGTGCGCGCCCTTTGGCCGGTGCTCGCGGTCGCCGGCGCATCCTTCGCCTTGGCCCAGTTCGTCGCCTCAAACTACGTCAATTTCAACCTGACCGATGTCCTGGCCTCGCTGGTTTCCCTGGCGGCGACAATCGGTTTCCTGAGGGTCTGGCGCCCCGCCCCGGATCCTCAGTTCGCGATCAGCTCGGCCGCCGCGGCGACGGCTGGCGCGCCGGACTCACATCATGGCGGCCCGACATGGCAGGGCTGGGCGCCCTGGCTGCTGGTGTCGGCCGTGGTGATCGGCTGGACCTTGATGAAGATCAGCGCCCACGGCGAAGCCAAGCTCCCCTGGCCGGGGCTCGACAAAGCGGTGTTCATCACCCTCTACAACAAGCCCTATGCCGCCGTCTGGGATTTCCAGCCGCTGGCTACAGGGACGGCCATCCTGGCCACGACCCTGCTGACCGCGATCGGATTTCGCGCCGGTCCCGGAATCTTCCTGGCCGCCTTGCTGGCTACCTGGCGCCAGGCTCGGCTGGCCATCGCCACCGTCGTCTTGATCGTCTCGCTCGCCTATCTGATGAACTACTCCGGCATGACCTATACCCTCGGCCTGGCGGTGGCCTCGGCGGGCCCGGCCTTTCCGCTGGTCTCGGCCTTTCTTGGCTGGATTGCGGTGTTCCTGTCGGGCAGCGATACGTCGGGCAACGCCCTGTTCGGCAATCTTCAGGTTGTCGCCGCGCGGCAGCTTCACCTGAGCCCGATCCTGATCGCCGCCACCAACTCCTCGGGCGGCGTCATGGGCAAGATGATCTCGCCGCAGAACATCTCCACCGGGACGGCGACCACCGAGTTCAAGGGCAAGGAAGGCCTGGTCCTGGCCCGGACCTTCAAACACAGCGTCATCCTGACCGTGTTGCTCGGGGTTCTTGTCGTCCTTCAGCAGTACGTGTTCGCCTGGATGATTCCCGGCTAGCCGACACCGAAGGTTCCTAACGCGCGACTTGAACGAAGCGGATGGGGAGGCGCACCCGCGCCCCGTCCACCGGACCGCCGGCGTTAGTCCACGGGCTCATGCGCAAGGTTGCGGCGACTTTGGCCGCCGCCAGCGAAAAGCCAAGCCCGGGCGGTTCGCCGTCGCCGAACGGATGGCAACCCTGCAGGCTCCCGTCGGCGGCCACGGTGCAATCGGTAGCGCCCACGCCCGACGCCACGCCCTTGGCCGCCGCCGGCGGCGGATAGAACCGCGCCAGGGCCGCCGCGTCGGGCACAGCCAGCCACAGCGGGTCGATGATGCGCCGGTTCTTGGCGTCGTCGCTGTACGGCGCGGCCATGGACAGCAGCACATTGGTCGCCATCGACTGGCCCGATCGCATGATCCTCGGATCGACGAGCATCCGGAACTCGTGGCTGAGCTTGAGGGCGGCGGCGTCGAATTCGCGGTCAGGTGGGCGGGCGAAGCGGGAGCGGCAGCTGCGCACCGAGCCGTCACGCTCCAGAGCGCAGTGCAGGAACACCTGGCCGGCGACGCCGCCGCCAATGTCGGGGTAGGCCGCGCCGGTATCGGCAAAACTCGGTGCGGCCAGCCACGGCCCGGTCACCAGCTGTTCGTCCTCGTTGGTTTGGGTGGCGAAGCCGATGGGCAGGTCGAGGTCGCCGCGCCTGGTCGCCTCGCTCTTCGGATCGACGCGAAAGAAGTGGGCGAGGCTCAGCGCCGCCACCCCGAAACCGGCCCCGGTGGGAAACTCACGCGCCAACACGCAGCGTTCCAGGCGCCCGTCCGGGACCACCTGGCAGTGCAGCACCACGCGCCCGCTCAAGCCCACGGCGGCGGCCCCACGCGGATATGCGGCGGCGAAGGCCCCCGGCGAGGGCCGCTCGATGAGCGCCGGCGGCGCCGCCG
>DASXMK010000583.1:0-1929 GCA_036495705.1 Caulobacteraceae bacterium
CGGATCGTTGTTCTCGCGCGCGCCGCCGCCGCCGGGGAAGCTGATCGACTCCACCCCGCCGGCGACGACGCAATTGGCGTCGTCGTCCTTCACAAAGCGCGCCGCCATGGCGATCGACTGCAGGCCGGAGGAGCAGAAGCGGTTGATCGACACCCCGGCGGTGGTGACGGGCAGGCCGGCCAGCAACGCGGCGTTGCGGCCCGGATTGGTTCCTGCGTCGGCGACGTTGCCCATGAAGCAGTCCTCCACGGCCTCGAGCTCCACGCCCGCCTTGGCCACCGCGTGCTTCACCGCGTGGGCCGCCATGCTGACGGTCGGGGTGATGTTGAAGCCGCCGCGGGCGGATTTGGCGAGGCCCGTCCGGGCATAGGAGACGATGACCGCTTCACGCATGGTGTGTTCCTTCGGGTTCGGATCCGCTTTTGTCGCTGCCGAGGGTCTTACAACGGCGGCGCGGCCAGGGAAACGGCCTAGAGCCGAAGAGTTCGGGCCCTACCGGCGATGGGCGAGCAGGTGCGTTACCAGGAACAGATTGGCCGCCAGGACCAGGAACATCGGGACCAGGGTGAGCAGCCATCCTTCCCAGGTGATCGGCGTCCAGCCAAGCCCGCTTTCACGCGCGCGAAACCAAGGCCTTGGGCTCACCGGCCGAGCCGCTCGATAAGGGCCCCGTGCTCGTCCCACAGCCCTGGCGGCAGACGATCACCGAAGGTCTGGTAGTGTTGGCCGATCAGCGCCGCCTCCTGGCGCCAGACATCGGGTTCGACCTCGAACAGGCGAATGAGCGCCTCCGGGCCGAGGTCCAGACCCTCCAGGTCCAGTTCACCGGGGGCCGGCACACGGCCAATCGGCGTCTCCACCGCGCCCGCCTCGCCCTCCAGGCGCCCGACGATCCACTTCAGTACACGGCAGTTATCGCCATAGCCTGGCCAGATAAATCGTCCGCTTACGTCCCTTCGGAACCAGTTGACGAAATAGATGCGCGGCAGCTGGGCCGGATTGGCGTCCTCGCCCAGCTTCAGCCAGTGGGCGAAATAATCGCCCATGTGGTAGCCGCAGAACGGCAGCATGGCGAACGGGTCGCGTCGCAGCTGGCCAATCTTGTTCTCCGCCGCCGCCGTGCCCTCGGAGGCGACGTTCGAGGCCAGGAACACGCCGTGGCGCCAGTCGAAGGCCTCGGTGACCAGGGGCACGGCGCTGGCCCGCCGTCCGCCAAACAATATCGCCGAGATCGGCACCCCGGCCGGGTCCTCCCATTCCGCGGCGATCGACGGGCATTGGGCGGCCGGCGCGGTGAACCGGGCGTTGGGGTGGGCGGCAGGCTCGGCGCTGGCCGGCGTCCAAGGCCGGCCCTTCCAGTCGGTGAGGGCGGCGGGCGGCTCGTCGGTCAGCCCCTCCCACCACACATCGCCGTCGGGGGTCAGGCCAACATTGGTGAAGATGCAGTTGCGCTCCAGGGCGGCGATGGCGTTGGCGTTGGTGGCCTCGCCCGTCCCCGGGGCGACCCCGAAGAATCCGGCCTCAGGATTAATGGCGCGCAGCCGGCCATCCTCGCCAAAGCGCATCCAGCAGATGTCATCGCCCACGGTCTCGGCCGTCCATCCCGGCAGGGTCGGCTGCAGCATGGCCAGATTGGTCTTGCCGCAGGCGCTGGGGAAGGCGGCGGCGATATAGTGGACCTTGCCGGCCGGCGAGGTCAGTTTGAGGATCAGCATATGCTCGGCCAGCCAGCCCTGGTCGCGGGCCATCACCGAGGCGATGCGCAGGGCGTAGCACTTCTTGCCCAGCAGGGCGTTGCCGCCATAGCCCGAGCCATACGACCAGATCTCGCGGGTCTCGGGAAAGTGCACGATGTACTTCTCTTTGTTACAAGGCCAAGCCACGTCGCGCTCGTTTGGCGCGAGAGGGGCGCCCACGCTGTGCACACAC
>DASXMK010000584.1:0-2753 GCA_036495705.1 Caulobacteraceae bacterium
CCAAATCGGGGGTGGGTCTCAACTTCCTTGAGGCCACCGTGGTGCACCGCTCCACATCGAACCACACCGTCGACGCGGTCGATGATTCGATCATTCCGCGCTTCGCCGCCCTGGCCGAGGCGTCGCAACGCCACGGCATGAAGACCTTCGTGCAGTTGTGGCACGGCGGACATCGCTGGGCGCCGGCCAATGGCGGCGCGCCGCTTTCAGCCTCGGACGTTCCTTGTCCCCTGGGGACAGTCAATACGCCGTTCGCCATGACGCCCGATCAGATCGAGACGATCATCGGCGCCTTCGCCGACGCCGCGGCGCGGGTGCAGGAAAGTGGCCTTGAAGGCGTTGAGCTGCATTTTGGCCATGGCTATCTCGTCCATCAGTTCCTGTGCCCGCTGACCAACAAGCGGGACGACGCCTATGGCGGCGATCTCAATGGCCGGATGCGTTTTGGGTTGGAGTTACTGCACGCGGTGCGGGCGCGCCTGGGGACCGGCTATCCGCTCGGCCTGCGTATCTCCGATTATAACGCCCCCGGGGGACTGAGCCCGCAAGAGGCCGGCGAAGTTGTCCGCCGACTGTGCGCCGAGCGGCTGGTCGATTTTGTCAGCGCCTCGATGGGCAGCCCGTACAGCATCTCGAGCATGCTCGGGGCCATGGACCAGCCCGCGGGCTACATGCTCAGCTCGGCCCAGCCGATCGCCAGCCAGGCGAACGTGCCGACCATGGTTTCCGGCCGTTACCGGACCCTGGAGGAGGGCGATCAGGCCATTCGCGAAGGCTCGGCCGACATGGTGAGCTTCGTGCGGGCGATGATCGCTGAGCCGGACCTCGTCGCCAAGACCCTGTCGGGCCACCCCGAACGCGTGCGCCCATGCATCGCCTGCAACCAAGGATGCGTCGCCGGGATCCGCACTTCGCTGCAGCGCATGCTGTGCACCGTGAACCCGGTTGTCGGGTCCGAGGGGACCCTCTCCGAAGACCTGATCCGGCCGGCCGCGGCCCCGCAAAAGGTGGTGATCGTGGGCGGGGGTCCCGCGGGCATGGAAGCCGCGCGGCTGGCGGCGCTTTGCGGGCACAAGGTGGTGTTGTTCGAGGCCCAGCCGAGCCTCGGCGGCACGATCAACATCGCCAGGCGCGCGCCCAAGCTCGCCGCCATTGGCGACATCACCTTCTGGCAGGAGCAGGAAATCTACCGCCTGGGCGTCGACGTGCGGTTGTCCTCCTATGCGGAGCGCGAGGATGTCCTGGCTGAGCGGCCGGACGTGGTCATCGTCGCGACCGGGTCGAGCCCGCGCATGGACGGACTGCAGGCCTCGCGCCCAGAAACTCCGATCCCGGGGTTCGACCGGCCTCACGTTCGCTCTTCGCACGAACTGCTTCTGGGTCCGCCCGCACAGCTTGGCCAAAGCGCGGTGGTGCTGGATGACGTCGGCCACTACGAGGCCATCGCCGCCGCCGAGCAGCTGATCGTGAGCGGCGCGCGGGTGACATTCGTCACCCGCCATTCGGCCTTCGCGCCACAAATCGAGGCCATGGTGCGGACCAGTCCGGCGCTGCGCCGCCTGCGCCAGGGCGATTTCACCCTGCACGTCGGCGCGCGCCTGGTCGAAATCGCCAACGACCATTGCGTGATTGGCTGGCTGGACGGCGACCAGACCTGGACGGCGCCCGCCGACGTCGTGGTGCTTGTCACCTATAACGAGGCGAAGAGTGAGCTGTACCGACAGTTGGGCGGGGCAATGCGCGCAACGCCGCCCTACGCCCTCCATTTGGTCGGCGACGCCAACGCGCCCCGCGATCTGCTGATGGCTATTCGCGAAGGCCATATGGCCGGCCGCATCCAGGAGAGCCAACATGCTTGACGGCAAAATCGCGGTGGTCACCGGCGGGGCGAGCGGCATCGGGGCGGCGATCTCGCGGCTGTTCGCCGGCAAAGGCGCCCATGTGGTGGTGGCCTCCGAACAGCCGCTTTCGGTCCTCGAGGCGTTCTGCGGCCAGATCGGCGAGGCGGGCGGATCGGCGAGCGCAATCGTCTGCGACGTCACCGATCGCGACGCCATCACTGCGCTCATTACTGAGTTCGATCGCCGCCACTCGCGTCTCGACATCCTGGTCAATTGCGCGGGCCTGTTCCACCGGGCGCCGCTGGAGGCGATGGACGATCGTCAGATCGAAGCGATGTTCGCGGTCAATGCCCTGGGGCCGATGCGGCTGGTCAAGGCCGCCCTGCCGCTTATGCGGCGCGGCGGCGGCGGGGCGATCGTCAACATCGCCTCGGGGGCCGCGGTCCTGGGGGTCGAGGGCTGTGCCGTCTACGCCGCGACCAAGGCCGCGCTCAGCCATTTCACCCGCACCCTGGCGCCGGAACTGCGGCGTTCGGGCATCCGCATAAACGCCGTGGCCCCGGGTTCGGTGCGCACGCCGATGCTGGGGTTCAAGAGCGACGAGTTGACGCCCGAACAGGTTCAGTCACTAGCCAAGCGCGAAGCCGGGACCATGAGTCCTTACGGCAACCCGATGATCGACCCTGCCGACATCGCCGAGGTGGTCTTGTTCCTGGTCTCGGACGCGGCGCGCGCCTTGCAGGGATCGATGGTCCTGGCCGACCAGGGAATCTCGAGCGCCATGCCGGCGCCAGGCTGATTGATCAGGCGGCCGCCCGGCTGGCCGCGCTCGCCGCCAGCGCCGCCGCCCGTCCCGCCCGCCGCCCGGCGAACACTCCATCGCTCAGCGAGATGCCGCTGATGTATCCGTAG
>DASXMK010000585.1:0-1904 GCA_036495705.1 Caulobacteraceae bacterium
TCTGGGGCGGTGTCGACCAGGGTGCCGTCGAGATCGAACACGATCGTCGCGCCCGCGATATTGGTCACCCGCGCAACTCCGCATCGAAACCCCGCGCCCTTTCCGCTAAAGGCGGACCCATGGCAAGTGAGGAGCCGCTTCCGTGACCGAGCCTGTCTCACGCCCCAGAGCGGCGGTGATCTTGGCCGCCGGCAAGGGCGAGCGCATGAAATCGCCCAGGCCCAAGGTGCTGCACGACGTCGGCGGGCGGTCGATGCTCGATCACGCCATCGACACCGCGCTGGACCTCGCGTGCTCACGCGTGGTCGTGGTCGTCGGCGCCCATGCTCCGGAGGTTGCGGACCATGTTCGCGCCCGCCTTGGGGAAGGGGGAGTGGCTGTCCAGGACCCGCCGCTCGGCACCGGTCACGCGGTGCTGGCGACCAAGTCGGCGCTGGCCGATTTCATTGGCGATATCGTCGTGACCTACGCGGACGTCCCGCTGCTGCGCCGGACTTCGGTCGAACCGCTCTTCAATCTGTTGGCGGGCGGCGCCGACATAGCTATCCAGGGTTTCGAAGCCGCCGATCCGGCGGCCTACGGTCGCATGATCCTGGACGAACGCGGCGAACTGGCCCGTATCGTCGAGGCCAAGGACGCGTCCCCTCGGGAGATGCTTGTAACCACCTGTAATTCTGGCGTTATGGCTGCAGATAGCGCGCTGCTGTTCGATCTTTTGGACAAGGTCGACAACCGCAACGCCAAGGGAGAGTACTACCTGACCTCGGTGGTCGGGATCGCCCGCGGCCGGGGTCTCAAGGTGCGTCTGGCTATGGCCGAGGAAGCCGAGCTGGCCGGCGTCAATTCGCAGGCCGAACTGGCGGCGGTGGAGCTGCAGTTCCAGGCCCGCCGGCGGACCGAGCTGATGGCGGCCGGTGTGACCATGAACGCCGCCCATACGGTGCATCTGGCCTGGGACACCAGGGTTGGCCCAGGGGCGGTGATCGAGCCTTATGTCGTATTCGGCCCGGGGGTCAGCGTGGAAGCGGAAGCCGTCATCCGGGCTTTTTCTCATCTCGAAGGGGCGATCGTGCGCCGCGGCGCGATCATCGGCCCTTATGCGCGCCTGCGCCCAGGGGCGGTAATCGGCGAGGCGGCCCACATCGGCAACTTCGTGGAGGTGAAGAAGGTCAAGGTGGGGGCCGGCGCCAAGGCCAATCATCTGGCCTATCTGGGTGACGGCGAGGTTGGGGCGCGGGCCAACATCGGGGCCGGGACGATTTTCTGCAACTACGACGGGTTCGACAAATTCGACACCCACGTCGGCGAGGGGGCGTTCATTGGCTCCAATTCCGCCTTGGTGGCCCCGGTGACCATCGGGCCGGGGGCCTATACCGGTTCCGGATCGGTGATCACCCGCGATGTCGCCGCCGACGCCCTGGCTTTGGGACGGGGCGCCCAGGTGGAGAAGCCGGGATGGGCGCGCGCCTTCCGCGCCCGCAAGACACTGGCCAAATCCAGAGGATGAACTCGGTCGACGCTCAGAAGCGCGCCGCCGGCGAAGCGGCTGCGGCGCTCGTTGTCGAAGGCATGATCGTGGGCCTGGGGACCGGTTCGACCGCCGCCTGGTTCGTCAAGGCCCTGGCGGCGCGACGCTTGGACATCCGCTGCGTGGCGACATCTCAGGCCACGGCCGAACTGGCCGGCGCGCTGGGCCTCGCCTTGGCGGAGCTGGACGCAGTCGAATCCGTAGACCTCACGGTCGACGGGGCCGACGAGATCGGCCCCGGTTTGTCGCTAATCAAGGGCGGCGGCGGCGCCTTGTTGCGCGAGAAACTCGTGTGGCAGGCCTCGGGCCGGTGTGTGGTCATCGCCGACGAGGCCAAGACGGTGCGCACCCTCGGCCGCTTTCCCATGCCGATCGA
>DASXMK010000586.1:0-5675 GCA_036495705.1 Caulobacteraceae bacterium
GACCCTGATCGGCTCGACCCAGGTCCAGGGACGCGCCTCCATGGGCGGCAATCTGTGCAACGCCTCGCCGGCGGCCGACAGCGTGCCGGCCCTCATCGCCGCCCGCGCCGTCGTCGTGATCGTCGGCCCGAACGGGCGGCGCGAGGCCCCGGCCGAGGCCATCCCCACCGCGCCCGGCCAGACCTCCCTGGCCAGCGGCGAGTTCGTGCTCGAGATCCGCCTGCCGCCCAAGCCAGCGCGGTCGGCCGACGCCTATCTGCGCTCGATCCCGCGCACCGAGATGGACATCGCCATCGTCGGAGCGGGGGTCAGCCTGACCGTGGACGCCGCCGGCGTGATCACCGACGCGCGCATTGCGTTGGGCGCCGTGGCCCCGACCGTGGTCCTGGCCGACCCGGTGGCGTTGATCGGAAGCAAGCTGGACGCGGCGGCCCTGGACCGGCTGGACGCCGCCGCCCGGGCCGTGTGCCGGCCGATCGACGACAAGCGCGGCACGGCCGAATACCGCACCAAGATCGCCGGTGTTCTGGCCAGACGAAGCGCCCAAATCGCCTATCAAAGAGCAACGCATCAGACATGAGTCAGCCACACAAGACCCATATATCAGCCGTGGTTAACGGCGATCCGGCGGAGTTCCTCACCGATCCCGGCCGCACCCTCCTGGACGCCCTGCGCGACGACCTGGGCCTGACCGGGGCCAAGGAAGGCTGCGGCTCGGGCGACTGCGGCGCGTGCAGCGTCATCCTCGACGGGCGCCTGGTGTGCGCCTGCCTGGTGCTGGCGGCCGAGGCCGAGGGCAAGCGGGTCGAGACCATCGAAGGCATGGCCGAGGGCGGGGTCCTGCATCCCCTGCAGCAGAAATTCCTCGAGCACGCCGCCCTGCAGTGCGGCTTCTGCACCCCCGGCTTGCTGGTGGCGGCCAAGGCCCTGCTGGCGGCCAATCCCGACCCCAGCGAGAGCGAGGCGCGCTACTGGCTGGCGGGCAATCTTTGCCGCTGCACCGGCTATGACAAGGTCATCCGCGCGGTGATGGACGCGGCGGCGGACATGAGACAGGCGAGGGTCGCATGAGTGAAGTTCTGGACCGGCCCGAGGCGGGCGCGGCGCTCAAGGTCGTTGGCACCCGGCCGATCCGCCCCGACGGGGTCGACAAGGTCACCGGGCGGGCCGCCTACGGGGCGGACTTCGCCATGCCCGGGATGCTGGTCGGGCGGATCAAGCGCAGCCCGCACGCCCACGCCCGGATCCTCAGCGTCGACACGCGCCGAGCCCAAGCCCTGCCCGGGGTCAAGGCGGTGGTCACCGCGGCCGATTTCCCCAACCTGGCCTCGGAGGAATATGAGGCCGGCGAGAGCGCTTCGAACCTGCGCGACATCTCCTGCAACTGCATGGCCCGGGACAAAGCGCTGTACGACGGCCATGCCGTCGCCGCCGTGGCCGCGACCTCGGCCGCCATCGCCGAGGAAGCCCTCGAACTCATTGAGGTCACCTACGAAGTGCTGCCGCACGTCATCGACGTCGAGGCGGCGATGGCCGCGGACGCGCCGCTGCTGCACGCGCACCTCTACACCCAGGGCCTGGAGACCCGGCCGGACAAACCGTCCAACATCGCCAAGCGCAACCGCCTGGAGCGCGGCGACCTCGAGGCCGGGTTCGCGGCCGCCGAGGCGGTCGTCGAGCGCCGCTATGTGACCCCGGCCGTGCACCAGGGCTATATCGAGCCGCACGCCTGCGTCGCGGTCATGGCCGCCGACGGCCAGGGCCAGGTGTGGAGCTCCAGCCAGGGCCAGTTCATGGTCCGCACCTATTGCGCCAAGGTCCTGGGGCTGGAGGCGTCGGACATCCGCGTCACCCCGGCCGAGATCGGCGGCGGTTTCGGCGGCAAGACCACGGTCTATCTCGAACCCCTGGCGCTGGCCCTGTCGCGCAAATCCGGCGCGCCGGTGAAGATGGTCATGAGCCGCGAGGAAGTGTTCCGCGCCACCGGCCCGACGTCAGGGGCCGTGGTCGAGGTCAAAATCGGCGCCACCCGCGACGGGACCATCACCGCCGCCGACATCGTGCTGAAATACCAGGCCGGGGCCTATGAAGGTTCGCCGGTTGGGGCCGGGTCGATGACCGCCCTGGCCTGCTACGACATCGCCAATTTCCGCATCACCGGCTACGACGTGGTGACCAATTCGCCCAAAGTCGCCGCCTATCGCGCGCCCGGCGCGCCGATCTCCGCCTTCGCCGTGGAGAGCGCGGTCGACGAACTGGCCCAGACCCTCGGCCTCGATCCCATCGCCCTGCGCGAGAAGAACGCCGTGCGCGACGGCATGAAGGCCGCCTACGGCCCGACCTATCGCAACATCGGCTATGTCGAGACCCTGGAGGCGATCCGCGACCATCCGCACTACGCCGCGCCGCTGGGCCCGAACCAGGGCCGCGGCGTCGCCGTCGGCTTCTGGTTCAACGTCGGCGGCGAGAGCACGGCGGCGGTGCACGTCAACGAGGACGGCAGCGCCGTGGTGGTCACCGGCAATCCGGACATCGGCGGCTCGCGGGCCTCCATGGCGATGATGGCCGCCGAGACCCTGGGCCTGCCGGTCGACAAGGTGCGCCCGATCGTGGCCGACACCGCCGCCATCGGCTTTTCCATGCTGACCGGCGGCAGCCGCACCACCTTCGCCACCGGCATGGCCGTAACCCAGGCGGCCCAGAAGATCGTCGCCGACCTCAAGCGCCGGGCGGCCCAGATCTGGGACGTCGCCATCGACCAGGTGGAATGGCGGGAAGGCGAGGCCCTGCGCCTCGACAAGGCCGATACGCCGCCGCTGAGCCTGGCCGCCATCGCCGCCCAGTCGGCGCGCACCGGCGGGCCGATCACCGCCGAAGTGTCGCTGAACGCCGGCGGCGCCGGGCCGGGCTTTGGGGCCCACATCTGCGACGTCGAGGTCGATCCGGAGACCGGCTACGTGACCGTGCTGCGCTACACCGCCGCCCAGGATGTCGGCCGGGCGATCCACCCGGCCTATGTCGAAGGCCAGGTCCAGGGCGGCGTCGCCCAGGGCATCGGCTGGGCCCTCAACGAGGAATATATCTTCGACGGCGAAGGCAAGATGGAGAACGCCGGTTTCCTCGACTACCGCGTGCCGGTGGCCTCGGACCTGCCGATGATCGAGCCGATCCTGATCGAGGTGCCCAATCCGCGCCACCCCTTCGGGGCCAAGGGCGTGGGCGAGGTGCCGATCGTGCCGCCGCTGGCGGCCGTGGCCAACGCCGTCGCCCGGGCCATCGGCGTTCGGATGACCAGCCTGCCGCTGTCGCCGCCGAAACTGCGGGCGGCCATGGACGGGCGCTGAGGGGCGTCATGCCGCACGTCCTGGTGGCCGATTCCAACTTCCGCGCCGTGGTCGGCGGGGTCAGCGAACTGGACATCGACGCCGACAACGTCCGCCGGCTGATCGAAGCCATCGACCGGCGTTTTCCGGGATCGGGGGCCTATATCGACAAGCGCATGGCCATCGCCGTTGACGGCGAGATCCATCAGGACGCCGGGGCTATTCCTCTGACCCCGGCCAGCGAAGTGTGCCTCATTCCGCGTATCGGCGGCGGGTGAGACGGTCCTAGTCGCCGTCAGGACCGTCTGGCGGGGAGGGCGGACCGTAGGCGCCTGGGGGCGGTAACGGATAGGGGACGTCGCGCGGACCATCCGCCTCATCGCCTTGCGGTTCGTCGCGCGGAGCCGGCGCGGCCTGCCCGTCGGGCCAGGCGACGTCGGCCGGGTCGTCGCGCCCCGCCTGTTGCGCGTCTTGGGCGTACTGGGCGCGCGGGGCAGCGGCCAGCTGCGGATAGGCGGTGATCGGAATCGGCGCGGCGGCGAGCGCGGGCGCCGACGGGACCGGCGCCTCGGCGGCCGGCAACAGATCCGCCTTGGCCGTCAGCCCTGGCGCGTGGGCCACGGCTTTGCTCACCGGCGCGACCGCCAGAAAGCCGAAACCGATGCCGATCGTCAGGGCCAGGGCCGCGCCGCCGGCCAGAATCACGGGTCGTCTGACTTGCATCGCTTGGCTCCGTCCGGCGCGGGTCCCCCAGGCGAGAACGCCGAACACGCGCCGGGGATGCGACACTCAAGCCATGCGATCAGGCCATGCCGCCGTCCACGCGCACGATGGCCCCGGTGGTGAACGACGAGGCCGGACTGGCCAGGTACAGGGCGGTGGTCACCACCTCTTCCGGCCGGCCGGGGCGGCCCAGGGCATTGTCCGCCCGCTGGCGGGCTTCCTCCGGCCAGGCCTTGGCGATGTCGGTCAGGAACGGGCCGGCGGAAAGCGTGTTGACCCGCACCTTGGGTCCGTACTCGGCCGCCAAGGACACGGTCATGGCGTTGAGCGCCGCCTTGGCTCCGCTGTAGGGAACCACGCCTGGCAGAGGCACGAGGGCGCCGGAGGAGGAGACGTTGATGATCACCCCGCCCTCCCCGTCCGCCATCCGCCGCGCCACCTGAGACGCCAGGCGGAACGGGCCTTTGAAGTTGAGGTTGAGCACGGCGTCGAACAGCGCCTCGCTGACCTCGTGCGAGGGCGCGCGCGGCGACATGCCGGCGTTGTTGACCAGGATGTCGATGCGGCCGAACTCGGCGTAGGCGACCTCGATCAGCCGGTCGATCTCGTCCCAGCGGCCGACATGGGCGGCGATCGCCAGAGCCCGGCGGCCGCGGGCGCGGACCTCGCCGGCCGCCGCTTCGCAGGCGTCGAGCTTGCGGCTGACGATGATCACGTCCGCCCCGTGATCGGCGAAAGCGCGCACCATCTCAAGGCCCAGGCCGCGGCTGCCGCCGGTGACCAGGGCCACCTTGCCGCTGAGGTCGAACAGGTCCGTGGTCATGCGGCGAACTTGGCCTGGATTTGGCGCATGGTCGAGCGGCCAGATCGTCTAGACTTGGCGCGCCTTTTTGAGAGGAGGCCCGATCATGGACGACGCGCCGATGGAGCCCTGGCGGTGGCCCGAAAGCCGCTGGCGGGCGGCGGTGGAACAGGTGCGCGCTGGCCGGCCGCTCCGGCCCGCGGCCTGGCCCGGCGGGGCGCGCTGCGCGGTGGCCCTGTCGTTCGACTCCGACCACGAGACCAGCGACCTGCGGGTGGGCGGAACCTCGGTGGCCCGGCTCTCGTGGGGCGAGTATGGCTCGCGGGTCGGGGTGCCGCGCATCGCCGCCCTGCTGGCCAGACACGACGTCCGCGCCAGCTTTTTCGTGCCGGCGGTCTCGGCCCTGCTGCACCCCGACGAACAGCGGGCCCTGATCGCCGCCGGCCACGAGATCGGCCTGCACGGCTGGATCCACGAGTGGAACACCCAGTTGCCGGCGGAGGCCGAGCGCGAGCTGATGCTGCGCGCGGCCGACACGCTGGAGGCCATCACCGGGGTGCGGCCCGTGGGCCTGCGCACCCCGGCCTGGGATTTCAGCCCGGCGACCCTGGCCATCGAGAAGGAGATGGGCCTGGCCTACGACTCCTCGCTGATGGCCGACGAGGATTGCTACGAACTGATGATGGACGGCGAGGCCACCGGCATCGTCGAACTGCCGGTGGAATGGATCCGTGACGATGCGCCATACCTGGCCATGAACACCGCCTCGGGGCAGCGCCCGTACACGCCGCCGGCCGATGTGCTCGACATCTGGCGTCGGGAGTTCG
>DASXMK010000587.1:0-3146 GCA_036495705.1 Caulobacteraceae bacterium
AGCCCCATCAGCGTCGAGGTGACCGGCGCGCGGGTCAGGGCGGCGAACTCGCGCAGCAGCTGGCTCGCGCGCGGGCCGGCGTTGATGACGCCGCCGCCGGTGTAGAGGATCGGGCGCCGCGCCTTCCAGACCGCGATCAGGTCCTCCAGCACCGAGGCGGCGTCGCCCACGATGCCGACGTCGGCGCGCACGTTCTTGCCGATCGAGGAGGCGTCGATGTCGATGTGGATCTTGCGCGAGGTGGGCGCGAAGGCGTCGAGCCGGCCGGTCACCCGGTCGTCGAAGCGCGCGCCCAGGCACACCATCACGTCGCAGTCGTGCATGGCGTTGTTGGCTTCGAACGAGCCGTGCATGCCCAGCATGCCGAGCCACGCCGGATCCGACGCCGGGAAGGCGCCCAGGCCCATCAGGGTCGAGGTCACCGGCGCGCCGGTCAGCTCGGCGAACTCGCGCAGCAATGCGGCCGCGCGCGGTCCGGCGTTGATCACCCCGCCGCCGGTGTAGAGGATCGGCCGTCTGGCCCCGGCGATCAGGGCCGCGGCTTCGGCGATGGCCCGCGGCTCCGGGGCGCTAGGCGGGCGATAATCGTGGATGGGGGTCGCCTCGTTCGGTCCCTGGTAGGGAGCGCTGGCGAACTGCACGTCCTTGGGCACGTCGATCACCACCGGGCCAGGGCGCCCGGTGCTGGCGATGTGGAAGGCTTCGTGCATGATCCGCGGCAGATCGGCGACGTCTTTCACCAGATAGTTGTGCTTGGTGCACGAGCGGGTGATGCCCACGGTGTCGCATTCCTGGAAGGCGTCGGTGCCGATGAGGTGCGTCGGCACCTGGCCGGTGATGACCACCAGGGGGATGGAATCCATCAAAGCATCGACGATGCCGGTGACGGCGTTGGTCGCCCCGGGGCCGGAGGTCACCAGCACCACCCCGACCTTGCCGGTGGAGCGCGCGTAGCCCTCGGCGGCGTGGGCTGCTCCCTGTTCGTGGCGCACCAGGATGTGGCGCAGACGCGGCTCGTGGAACAGGGCGTCGTAGATCGGCAGCACCGCCCCGCCCGGATAGCCGAAGAGGTCGGTGACCCCCTGGTCGACCAGGGCGCGGACCACGATCTGGGCCCCGGTCAGGATCTCGGCGGCCTGGTCTGTCTGGACAGTGGGATGGGCGGTCATTGGGGGGCCTGGCTGATTTGGGGAACAAAAAAGGCCCCGAAGGGGCCTGGCATGCGACCGAACGCGAAGCCGGGGGGTCACCCCCCCGCCGCGCTCGGCCGCCCAATAAGTACGATGCGGTGAACCACCGGCTTCGCTCCCGAAATAGCGCTGTGGGACATGCCACCGCCAGCCGGCGCGGTCAAGGTGAGCGTGGAGCCCCGGCCTTTTGCACCGGTCGCGATGTTGTCTTTCCAATCCCCAACCCGCTCTTCCCCACGAAAGCGGGGACCCAGTGGTGCCCAGCTGGGGTCCTTCCCACAGGATCAACCTGTTCCTGGCAAACGAGAAACGCCTGGGTCCCCGCTTTCGCGGGGAAGAGCGGGAGGTTAGGAGAAAGCAAACGCGGGACCTTCGATGAGCGCCACCTACGATCAACTCGACGACAAGCTGATCGCCTTCATCCGCCGCCAGAAGCTGTTCTTCGTGGCCACGGCCCCGCTGTCGCCCGAAGGCTCGGTCAATCTGTCGCCGAAAGGCTATGACAGCCTGGCCATCCTCGACAACCGCACCGTGGCCTATGTCGACCTCGGCGGTTCGGGCATCGAGACCCACGCCCACCTCAAGGAAAATGGCCGCATCACCCTGATGTTCTGCGCCTTCGAAGGGCCGGCCAATATCCTGCGCCTCTATGGCCGCGGCGAATCGGTCGCCTTCGATGACCCGAAGTTTCCGGACCTGATCAGGCTGTTCCCGGATTTCGGGCGCGCCCGGGCGGTGGTCACGGTCCGCATCGAGCGCGTGGCCGACAGCTGCGGCTGGGGGGTGCCGTTCTTCGACTTCAAAGGCGAGCGCGATCAGCTCAAGCGCTGGGTGGACGCCAAGCCGTTCGATGAATGGGTCGCGCGCCGTTTCGAGAGCAACGCCGAATCGATCGACGGCCTGCCCGGCCTCATTCCGCACCGCTGAGCGCTGCCAGGACTGCCGCCGCCGGCGCGCTCCTGGCCACGCGCGGCCAGTCCGGGCATTGGCGGTCGAACCAGGTGATCTGGCGTTTGGCGTAGCGGCGGGTCTGGGCCTCAGCTTCGGCCAGGGCTTCACCCGGGCTGAGTTGACCGGCGAGTTGGCGGGCGAAACTGGCGACGCCCAGGGCTTTCATGGCCGGGAGCGCCGGGTCCAGCCCGCGGGCCAACAGCCTTTGCACCTCGTCCACGGCCCCGGCGGAGAGCATGGCCTCGAGCCGGGCGTCGATGCGGCGGTAGAGCTCGGCGCGGGGCAAGGTGAGCACTACGCCGCGCCAAGCCCCGCCTGGCAGGGCGGGCTTTGTCGCACCTTGCCAATCGGAAAGGGCGCGGCCGCTGGCCTCGAACACCTCCAGGGCGCGGGTCAGGCGCTGCCGGTCACCGGGCGCGATGCGCGCCGCCGCGGCCGGGTCGACTAGGGCCAGGCGCTGGCGGAACGCCGCCTCGCCCAGCGCCGCATAGTCCGCCGCCATCGCTGAGCGGACCTTTGTCGGGACCGGCGGCATGGCGGCCAGGCCCCAGGTTAAGGCGCGGAAATAAAGCCCCGTGCCGCCGACGACGATCGCCGGGCGGCCACGACCGGCGATGAGGGTGAGGGCCTCCAGGGCGGCCGCCAGCCAGCGGCCGACGGACCACGCGTCGCCGGCGTCGGCGAGGCCGAACAAATGATGCGGCGCCTGGGCTTCCTCCTTGGGCGTTGGACGCGCCGTCAGGATTCGCAGGTCGGCGTAGAGCTGCATGGAATCGGCGTTCACGATCTCGGCTCCGGTGGCCTGGGCCAGGTTCAGGGCCGTCGCCGACTTGCCGCTCGCCGTCGGCCCGGCGATCAGCCAGACCGGCGCCTCGGCGCTCACGCCGCCCAGGCCAGCGCCGCCCGCGCCAGCAGACGGGTCGAGTCCAGGGTCGGCAGGGGCGAGTTGCTATCGTTGATGATCAGCGGGATCTCGGTGCAGCCGAGGATCACTCCCTCGCAGCC
>DASXMK010000588.1:0-8089 GCA_036495705.1 Caulobacteraceae bacterium
TCCCAAGGGTTCGGCTGTTCGCCGATTAAAGTGGTACGTGAGCTGGGTTCAGAACGTCGTGAGACAGTTTGGTCCCTATCTGCCGTGGGTGTACGAAGCTTGAGAGGATCTGTCCCTAGTACGAGAGGACCGGGATGGACATACCTCTGGTGGACCTGTCGTGGCGCCAGCCGCGCAGCAGGGTAGCTAAGTATGGAAAAGATAACCGCTGAAAGCATCTAAGCGGGAAACTTACCTCAAAACAAGGCTTCGCCGAGAGCCGTGGTAGACCACCACGTTGATAGGCCAGGTGTGGAAGCGCCGTGAGGCGTGTAGCTTACTGGTACTAATCGCTCGATAGGCTTGATCGTTCTTATCAAAACTTATGTAAGTCGCTTTGAAAGAGAGCGGCGAGACATGATGTCATCAAACATCCTCTTCGCTGACCTGGTAGCTTTGCCGGAGGTTCCCCACCCGATCCCATCCCGAACTCGGTCGTTAAGTCCTCCAGGGCCGATGGTACTTCGTCTCAAGGCGCGGGAGAGTAGGTCGCGGCCAGGTCTGCCAAGAGGATGTTGTCCCCCGTAACCGACCCTTCATCACGAAACGTTCCGAGCGCCTTTGACGCGGGGTGGAGCAGCCCGGTAGCTCGTCAGGCTCATAACCTGAAGGTCACAGGTTCAAATCCTGTCCCCGCACCCAAGAAAAAAGCCCGTCAGGTCAATGGCCTGGCGGGCTTTTTCGTTTCGCGTCGGACACCGCGACACTGATCAGTGCGGCTGGGCGGTGGTGCGCAGATAGGGCTTGTGGGTCTTGAACCCCGGGAACATACCCTTGGCCTCGTCGTCGCTCACTGAGGTGACGATGATCACGTCTTCGCCCGACTTCCAGTCGGCCGGCGTCGCCACCTTGTGGGCGGCGGTGAGCTGCAACGCGTCGATGGCGCGCAGGATTTCCTGGAAGTTGCGCCCGACGCTCATCGGATAGACCAGGATCAGTTTGATCAGTTTGTCGGGGCCGATGACGAACACGTTGCGCACCGTGGCGTTGTTGGCCGGGGTGCGACCCTCGCTCGTGCCCGGGGTGTCGGCCGGCAGCATGCCGTAAAGCTTGGAGACCGAGAGGTCAGCGTCGGCGATCATCGGAAAATTGGGGGCCGCGCCTTGAGTGTCGGCGATGTCCTGGCTCCAGCGCTTATGGTTGTCCGCCGGGTCGACCGAGAGGCCGATCACCTTGACGCCGCGCTTGTCGAATTCGGGTTTCAGCCTGGCGACCGCGCCCAGTTCAGTGGTGCACACCGGGGTGAAGTCCTTGGGGTGAGAAAACAGCACCACCCAGTGTCCGTCGGCCCATTCGTGGAAATGAATCGGCCCCTCGGTCGAATCCTGGGTGAAGTCGGGGGCGACATCATTGATTTTCAGGGTCACGGCGGGGCTCCTCCATCGGTTGCCCGAGGCATTTAGTCCCTGCCGCTGCGAGCTTCAACCGCGGCCGGTCACCTCCCCGGGGAAGGCAGCGGGATGGACCCATGGAGGAGGATAAGGGCGACTACGAAAACGCCGATAGCGACGATTCCCAGGGCGGTCCAGATGAGCCACGAGACCGGCCGCTCGCTCTGCGCGCGGGCCTCGTCGCCGGTCGGCGGCAGATCGTCTTCCGAAGGCGTGCCGGGACGTCTGGGCGGGAGATCGCCACTCATCAAGCTTGCCTCCGCGCCCCGACGGCGTGGAAACGCGCTCAAGCCCGTTGCGGATGCGTCTAGGCTGTCAGAGCGCGCCTTCGTGCGCCAGCAGCCAGCGCTTGCGCTCGAGCCCGCCGCCATAGCCGGTCAGGGCGCCGTCGGCGCCGATGACCCGGTGGCACGGATTGACGATCCCGACCGGATTGGCCCCGTTGGCAAGGCCAACCGCGCGCACCGCTTTCGGCCGGCCGATCGCCGCCGCTTGCTGGGCGTAGGAACGGGTGGCGCCGGCCGGGATGGCGCGCAGGGCGGCCCATGCCGCCTCCTGGAACGGCGTGCCAGCAGTCACGACCTCGATCCTGCCCAGGGCCGCAAGGTCGCCATCGAAATAGGCGGCCAGGGCGCTGATCACGGTGGGCGGGGCCTTCCCGGGGGTCAGCTCCGCCACGCCGTAGTGGCGGCGCAGGAGCGCCAGGTTGCGGGCCTCATGGTCTTCGAAATCCAGGGCGCGCAGGGCGCCGTCGGCGTCGGTGACCAGGCGGATAGCGCCGAGCGGCGAGGGAATCTGATCAAGCTGCAATCGCACGGGAAGTCTCCTTGAGGCTCGGCGCCGTCCACAGATGCACAGCGGCATAGGCGCGCCACGGCCGCCAGGCTTGGCTGCGCGCCAGCAGGGCGGCCGGGCTGGGCCGACCGTGGCCGTCGTCCATGGCCCGCATCAAGCCGATATCGGCGGCGGGAAACGCGTCCGGCTCGCGCAGGGCGCGCATGGCGATGTATTGCGCGGTCCACTCGCCAACGCCTGGCGCGGCGCGCAAAACGGCGATGGATGCAGTCAGGTCGGGCCCGCGCTCGAATAGCCCGGGCTTGGCCGCGACCGACGCGGCCAGCCGCGAGATCGAAGCGGCCCGCGCCTGGGGCATGCCGCCGATCGCCGCCCCAGCCAAGGCTTTGGGGCGCGGGAACAGGCGCGTCAGGCCGTCGGTTTCCACCGCTTCGCCCCAGCGCTCGGCGATGACGCCGGCCAGCCGCGTGGCGGCTCCGACCGTGATCTGTTGGCCAAGGATGGCGCGCACCGCAAGCTCGAAGCCGTCCCAGGCTCCGGGTACGCGCAGGCCCGGTCGGGCGGCTACCAGCGGGGCCAGTCGAGGATCCCGGGCCAGCGCCTGACCGATGGCCTCCGGATCGGCGTCGAGGTCGAACATCTGGCGGACGCGGGCGATAATGCGTGGCAGGGCCGCGAGGCGTGGGAAGCGGATCGTAACCCGCAGGCGATTGCGCTCGGGCTGGTTGGCGATGGCCAGGGTTCCGGCCCCTCCGTCGATCTCGATCGTGCGCCGATACACGCCGTCTTCGATCCTTTCGACGCCGGGGATCGCCCGCAAGGTGAGAAAGGCGAGCAACGCCGGCCAGTCGAACGGCGGACGATAGCCGAGGCTCAGGGTGATTCCGGCCGCCTCGCCACCCCCGCGCCGCAGGCTGCGGCGCAACTCCGTCGGCGGCCGCCCGAACAGGGCGCGCATGGTCTCGTTGAAGCGCCGCACGCTGCCGAACCCCGCCGCCAGAGCGATCTCGGCCATGGGCAGATCGGTCTCATGGATCAGCTGCTTGGCGATCAGGACCCGTCGGGTCTGAGCGACGGCCAGAGGCGCCGCCCCCAGATGCCTGAGGAACAAACGCCGAAGCTGGCGCTCGCCCACGCCGAGCCGTCCGGCCAGGGCGTCGACGCCAGCGTCATCGAGCGCCCCGGCGTCGATCAGGCTTACGCCGCGCGAGACCGTGTTGGAGGCTCCGCGCCAGGCGCCCTGTCCCGGCGCCGTTTCAGGCCGGCAACGCAGGCATGGCCGAAAGCCCGCCGCCTGGGCCGCAGCGGCGGTCGGGTAGTAGCGGCAATGTTCGGCTTTCGGCGGCCGCGCCGGGCACACCGGCCGGCAGTAGATGCCGGTCGTGATCACACCGGTGAAGAAACGGCCGTCAAAGCGGGCGTCCCTGGCCAGTATGGCTTCTCGGCAGACCACAGGATCCAGCAGCATGCCCTCATCATAGTCGCCATCGCCTCTCTATGTCTGGCGGTTTTCGGACTTAAATGAAGCCGACGAACCGCTTGCCACGCGCGGCCCGAACGGCGACAGAGAGCCGCGCCGTCTTCAGGAGGTCGGAAACGATGGAAGCCCTGATTATCGACCTCGTGGCTTGGCTGGAGCCAGGTCCGCGGCCCTATGAAGAGGTGATGGAGGCCTGGCGCACTTCATGCCCGCGCCTGAGCGTGTGGGAGGAAGCCCTCGACCGCCGGCTGATCGCCCGGCGGATCGGCGCCGATGGCCGCCCGAGCGTCGCGGTGACCGAAGCCGGCCGGGCGTGGCTCGCCGAGCGGCTCGCCGCGCCGGTGTGAGGACGAACCCTTGCGATCGCCTCGTCGCGATCGCGGACCCTGACGATCCCAGGATCGCTGCGTTTCGCGCGGTGCGCGAGCGCGATATCGCTGGGCGCCATGGCGGCTTCATCGCCGAAGGTGAAGTCGTCCTTCGCGTGCTCGCGCGCAGCCGCCTGCACCGGGCGCGCTCGGTTCTGGTCGCCGCCGCCCGCGCCGGGAAGCTGGCCCCATTGCTCGCCGCGTTCGATGACAATGTCGCCCTCTACACCGCCTCGCAGACGGTCATGGACAGGATCGTCGGCTTTCCGATTCATCGCGGCGTGTTGGCCTTTGGCGAGCGGCAGAGAGAGATCTCACCTGAGGCGCTCCTGGCCGCCGCGGAGGGGACCGCCAATCTCCTCTGCCTGTTCGGGGTGTCCAATCACGACAATGTTGGCGGGGTGTTCCGCAACGCCGCGGCGTTCGGGGCCTGTGGCGTGCTGCTGGACGGGCTCTGTTGCGATCCCCTGTACCGCAAGGCGATCCGGGTCTCGGTCGGGGCGGCGCTCAGTGTTCCGTTCGCCCGGATCGGCGCCGAAGAGGACATCGTCAGCCTGCTTGAACGGCATGGATTCACCCCCTTGGCGCTCAGTCCGGCGGCCGCGACCCCCCTGAGCGCCATTCAGGTCCCAGAGCGAGCGGCGATCATGCTGGGGGCCGAGGGCCACGGCCTGCCGCCGGCCCTCCTGGCCCGAACCCGGACCGTCGCCATTCCGATGGCCAAGGGCTTCGATTCCCTCAATATCGCCACCGCCAGTGGCATCGCCTTGCATCATCTGGCGCGGGAGGGACCATGACCGGGGCGTACATCGCCGCCATCGACCAGGGGACGACGTCCTCGCGGTGCATGATCTTCGATGCGTCCGGAGCCGTGGCGGCGCGGGCCCAGGTCGAACACCGCCAGATTTACCCCCGGCCCGGCTGGGTCGAACACGACGCCGAAGAGATCTGGGCCAATGTCAGCGGCGTCGTCTCCGCGGCGATGGCCAAACTCGGCGCCGGCCCGGGCGACATCGCCGCCGTCGGCATCACCAATCAGCGCGAAACCACCTTGGTTTGGGAGAAGTCGACCGGGCGGCCGATCGCCAACGCCATCGTCTGGCAGGACACGCGCACCGCCGCCCTGGTCGAGAACCTGGCCGCTGACGGAGGCCAGGATCGCTTCCGGGCCGCCTGCGGCCTACCGCTGGCGACCTATTTCTCGGGCCCGAAGTTGCGCTGGCTGCTGGACCAGACCAAAGGCGCGCGGTCAGCCGCCGACCGTGGCGAGCTGCTGTTCGGCACCATGGACAGCTGGCTGATCTGGAAGCTCACCGGCGTCCACGTCACCGACGTCACCAACGCCAGCCGCACCATGCTGATGAACCTGGCGACCCTGGATTGGGATGATGCGCTGTTGGAGGCTATGGGCGTGCCCAAGGCCATGCTGCCGCGGATAGCGCCTTCGGCCGGGGTGTTTGGAACCGCGTCGGGGATGCTCGCGGGCGTCCCGGTGGCTGGGGCGCTGGGCGACCAGCAGGCGGCCCTGTTCGGCCAGACCTGTTTTGCCGTTGGCGAGGGCAAATGCACCTATGGCACCGGCAATTTCCTGCTGGTCAACACCGGCGAGCGCGCCGTCCCGTCGGTCAATGGCCTGCTGACGACTGTTGGCTACAAGATCGGCGAACAACCGGCGGTCTATGCGCTGGAGGGCTCGATCGCCGTCACCGGGGCCCTGGTGCAGTGGCTGCGTGACAACCTCGGCCTCATCCAGGCTGCGCCAGACATCGAAGCGCTGGCGCGCACCGTCGCCGACAACGGCGGCTGCTATTTCGTACCGGCGTTCTCAGGGCTGTTCGCACCGCATTGGCGCAGCGACGCCCGCGGGGTGATCGCCGGTCTGACCGCGTTCGTGAACCGGGGCCACATCGCCCGGGCCGCCCTGGAAGCGGTCGCCTGGCAGACGCGCGAAGTCGCCGACGCCATGGCCGCCGATTCCGGTCAGGCGCTCACCACCCTGAAGGTCGACGGCGGCATGACCGCCAATGAGCTGCTGATGCAGTTCCAGGCCGATGTGCTGGACGTCCCGGTCGTGCGCCCGGCGGTGCCGGAAACCACCTGCCTGGGGGCGGCCTACGCCGCCGGCCTGGCCGTCGGCTTCTGGCCGGATCTGGACACCCTGCGCGGCTATTGGCGAGAAGACGGGCGCTGGCGCCCGACCATGACCGCTGAGAAGCGCGCCAGCGAATACGGGCAGTGGAAGAAAGCCGTGGCGCGCACGCTCGGCTGGGAGGGCGCCGCCTGAGCCGCCTTGTGGCTCATGGGCGTCCGGGTTAAGGCCCGCGCCTCTAAAGAGGGGGCTGCATGGCCGAAACCGAAGACCTGGTCGAGACGCTGGCCCTCGAACGCATCGAGGTGAACCTGTTCCGCGGCCTCGCGCCCAGAGAACAAGGGCCGCGCATCTTTGGCGGCCTGGTCATCGGTCAGGCGCTGCTGGCCGCCTATCGAACGGTCGAGGCGCGCATCTGCCATTCGCTCCATTGCTATTTCATCCGCCCCGGCGACCCGGCCGTCCCCATCCTTTACGAAGTGGACCGCGCCCGCGACGGCAAGACGTTCACCACCCGCCGCGTCACCGCCATCCAGCACGGTGCTCAGATCTTCAATCTGGCGGCCTCTTTCGAGCTCGACATCCCCGGCTTTGAACACCAGGACGCGATGCAGCAGGTTCCGGCCCCCGACGATCTGGTCGATCCGGACGAGGACGATGGTTGGCGGCGGTCGATCGAAATGCGCTGGGTCGGCGGAGAGCGCTGGAGCGAGACGCCCAAGCCGGCGCCGGCCGAACAGAACGTGTGGACGCGGGCGCTTTCGCCGCTTCCGGACGATATAGCCGTCCAACAGGCGGCTCTGGCCTACGCCTCTGACATGTCGCTGCTGTCCACCGCCATGCGCCCGCACGGCATCAACTGGCGCACGCCCGGTTTTCAGTCGGCCAGCCTGGACCACGCCATCTGGTTCCACCGGCCTTCAAACTTCAATGACTGGCACCTGTATGCGCAGAGGAGTCCGTCCGCGTCCGGGACCCGCGGCTTCAACCTCGGTCAGATCTTCCACGCCGACGGCCGTCTGGTCGCGTCCACCGCTCAGGAAGGCCTGATGCGGCTCTATCGGCCCGACTGACACAGGATTGTAGCCTGAGGCCTGTTGGATGGGCTCGTTCGGGTCGATCAGGGGAGGCGAAAGAATGGACGCAATCGGAGCGTTGGCGGCTTGCGCCGTTCTAGCGGCTTTCGCGACCGCCGCGGGCGCGGCCACGCCCGAAATGACCCCTACCGGACAGGCAATCACGCCCACCGCGGCGCCCGGGGCCATCTTCCAACCGCTGAACCCCGACTTCGCCGCCGATCCGACCTTCACGGCCGGCCAAGCTGCGGCCGTGGCCTTGTCTCCGGACGGGCGCACCTTGCTGATTCTGACCAGCGGCTTCAACCGCACCTTCGGGCCGAACGGCAAGTTCATTGCCGAGCGCTCGGGCGAATATGTGTTCGTTTATGACGTGACGGGATCGACGCCGGTCAAGCGCCAGGTGTTGGGCGCGCCCGACACGTTTCTCGGCCTTGGCTGGGCGCCCGCCGGGGATCGGTTCTTCGTTTCCGGCGGCGTCGATGACGACGTGCTGGAGTTCGTCGGCCGTCCAGGCGCCTTGCGCGCCGGCCGGACCTTCCGCCTGGGCCACAAGACGGGACTGGGCCTGGGTGTGAAGCCGGAAGCCGCGGGCCTGGCCGTCAGTCCCGATGGCCGCCGCCTGCTGGTGGCGAATTTCCAGAACGACTCGGTCAGCCTGATCGATCTCGCCACCGGCCGAGTAGCGGAGCAGGATTTGCGGCCCGGGGTGATCGATCGCGCCAAGGCCGGCCAGCCGGGCGGCACCTTCCCCCTGGCCGTGACCTGGGCCGGGGCGCACAAGGTCTATGTCGCCAGCCAGCGTGATCGTGAGATCATCGCCCTTTCCGTCGATTCCAAAGGCGTGAAGG
>DASXMK010000589.1:0-2557 GCA_036495705.1 Caulobacteraceae bacterium
CATCCAGGCCGGCCAGGTCGCCGCCGGCACCATCGCCATGGGCGGCGCGCTCAATGTCGTCACCGTGAACGGAACCGCGGCCAGCCCGGTGACGGTCACCGGGGCGATCACCCAGAGACCCGGCGGCCAGCTGCAGATCAGCGTCAACAACGGCAGGCTCAGCGATACCAATCCGGCCAAGGGTCAGGCCGCGACCAGCATCACCATTGGCTCCACGGGCGTCCTGGAGATCGGCGCCGACCCGATCAACAACCGCAACACCCAATTCATCACCAGCGGCGCGACCACCATCGCCGCCGGCGGCCAGATCGGCCTCACCCTGCAGAGCCTGCAGTTGAGCGCCGTCCAGACCTACACCGTCATCCAGGGCGCGCCGGGTTCGATCACCGCCCCGGGCCTGGGGGCCACCTCGCTCGGCAATGCCCCGTTCCTGTATTCGGCGTCCGCCTCGCTCGTCCCGGTGGATCCGGCCAACGGCGACAGCGAAATCCAACTGACCGTCAGCCGCAAGACGGCCGCCCAACTTGGCTTCAATCGGGCCGAAGCCAGCGCCTATGACGCGGTGCTCGCCGCCCTGGCGGTGCCGACGGCCTCCAGCCTGGGCATTCAGCAGGCGCTGTTGGCCCAGGATTCGGAGCCGGGTCTGAAGTCGGTCTATGACCAGATGCTGCCTAATCAGGCGCAGGGGATATTCCAGGCTCTCGATTCCGCGGTCGAGAAGATTTCGGCCATGACCGCCACGCCGCCGGACAACGCCACCCACGTCGGCGGGACCAGCCTGTGGCTGCAGGAGGTGAATGAGCGCATCGAGCGCGACGGCGTCGACACCCTGGGCTCCAAGGCCCAGGCCCTGGGACTGGTCGGCGGCTATGAGCGCATGGGCGTCGCCGGCGGCGCCTTGGGGGTGACCATGGCCTACTTCAACGCCCAGGAGAACACCACGGCCGCTCAGCTGGGCGCCCGCGATGTCGCCTCCCTGGTCGAGGCCAGCGTCTATGTGCGGCGCTCGATCGGCAACCTGACGATCTCGGCCCGCGGCGGCGGCGGCTACGGCTGGTTCTCTGAGAACCGCCTGTTTTCCTCGGGCGCGGCCTTCAGCCAGGCCCAGGCCAACTGGACCGGCGAGTTCTTCGACGGCCATTTCGGCCTCGCCTACGAGGTCAAGCTGTTTGGGCCCTACTACGCCCGGCCGGAAGTCTCGGTCGACTATCTGCGGCTGCATCAGAGCGGCTATCAGGAACGCGGCGACAACGCGTCCTTCAACCTCGCCGTGGGGCCCCAGGACGACACCCAGTTCAGCGGCCAGGGACTGATGGTCCTGGGTCGGCAATGGGGCCGGACATCCTGGTTCCGCACCGAGGTCCGCCTTGGCTACCGCGAAGTGATCAGTGGCCAGGTGGGCGACACCACCGCCAACTTCGCCGACGGGACCCCGTTCACCCTGGTCGGCGATCCGGACAAGGGCGGCTGGGCGACGGTTGGATTTTCGCTGAAGAGCGGCTCGGAGTTTTCCTATTTCGCGCTCGAGGGCGACGCCGACTTCCGCAAGGGCGAGCGCCGCTACGACCTGCGCGTCGCCGGGCGCTCGGTGTTCTAGAGCGCTCCGGGCGTTTGGGGGCTAGGCCAATACCCGGCCGAGAAACGCCCCGCCCAGCCTCAAGCCCTCCATGTCGATGCTATGGCCGAGGCCGTGCGAGATGTGCGTGCTGAGCTCGAACCCGAGCTGCCTGAGCGCCGCCTCGGCTTTGCCCAGCGCCGCCACCGGGATCATCGGGTCTGCGTCGCCGTGGACGAGGAGGATGGGGGGCCGCGTCCGCACCTCGCCCGGCGCCGCGTCGATGAGCATGCCCGAATAGCCGACCACGCCGGCCAGCGGCCTTTCCCGTCGCGGCGCGACGTGCAGGGCCAGCATGGTCCCCTGGCTGAAGCCGACCAGGGCGAGGCGGTCCTCGGTCAGGCCATAGCGGGCGAGTTCGCTGTCGATGAAAGCGTCGAACGCGATCGCCGCGCCGCGCACGCCGGCCGCGCGGTCAGGACCGGCGACCGGCCACCATTGGTAGCCGCCCGGAGCGCCCGGGCACAGCTCCGGGGCGTTTGGCGCGACGAACACGGTGTCGGGCAGGGCCTCGCGCCAGTACGGCGCCAGGCCGATCAGGTCCTCGCCGTTGGAGCCGTAGCCGTGGGCCAGGATGACGATCGATCGCGCCGGGCGTCCGGACGCTGGCGCAACGCGGGGGCCGTTCAGGGCGACGGGGCGGTTCATGGACACCGCCTGCGCTGACAACGGGCCGCGGGTCAAGACATGGCCAGGCGGGCGTGAGCTTAGGTAAATCGCTCCCAGGCGGTTTGACGCGACACGCCCAGAGCCTTGGCGATGACCGACCAGCTTACGTCCTGCGTCCGCAACGTCTCGACGATGGTCTGAAGGTGCTCTCGATGCGCTTCGGCGGTGGCGTTCACCGGCGCCAGCAGGGCCAGCAACCGGTCCTTGGGCCACGTCGTCGGATCGAAGGCCCGATTGGGTCCGGCCCCTTCGCCATGCATGATCACCTCGCAC
>DASXMK010000590.1:0-10036 GCA_036495705.1 Caulobacteraceae bacterium
GGACGCACTCGCGCCAGGCGCACGCCGACATGCCGGAGGGGACCTTTGAGCGCGAGGTCTCCAAGGACGGTTTCTTCGGCCCGGCCGCGTTTTTCCACCACCCACGGCCGCCCACGGGCTGGAGCGATTTCCAGGGGCCGCTGCGCCCGCGCGCCTTCAACCTGGCGGCGCTGAACGAGGCGGCCGCCTCGCCCTGGGACGCGCCGCGGGTGCTCGGCAACGCCCATCTGGAGGTGCGGTTCTGGAAGCTGGCCGCGCCGATGCCGGCCCTGGCCCGCGACGCCGACGGCGATCTGCTGTTGTTCGTCCACCAAGGGGCGGGCGATCTTTTCTGCGATTACGGCCATCTGGCGCTCGAGGCCGGCGACTATGTCTATCTGCCGCGCGGAACGATGTGGCGTATCGCGCCGGACGGCGAGGCGGCCTTGCTCACCATCGAAGCCACCGGCGAGGCCTTCACTCTGCCCGAGCGTGGGGCGCTCGGGCCCACGGCGGTGTTCGACCCGGCCATGCTCGACATTCCGGCCATGGACGCGGCGTTCCGTGCTCATCAGGAGCGTGACGGCGAGACCAAGGTGGAGATCAAGAAGCGCGGCCAGGTCTCGGTGGCCACTTTCCCGTACAATCCGCTGGACGCGGTCGGCTGGCACGGCGACCTGGCCCCGGTGCGCTTGAACGTGCGCGACATCCGCCCGGTGGCCAGCCACCGCTACCACCTGCCGCCGTCGGTCCACACCACCTTCGCCGCGCCGCGCTTCGTGGTCTGCACGTTCACCCCGCGGCCGTTCGAGACCGACCCCGGCGCGCTCAAGGTGCCGTTTTTCCACAACAACGACGACTACGACGAGATCATTTTCTATCACGCCGGCGACTTCTTCAGCCGCGACAACATCGACGCTGGCATGATGACTTTCCACCCCAGCGGCTTCACCCATGGGCCCCATCCCAAGGCGCTGAAGAACATGCTGGTCCAGGCCAAGCCGGCCACCGACGAGGTGGCGGTGATGATCGACGCCCGCGATCCGGTGGACGTGGCCGAGGGCGCGGCGGCGGTGGAGAATGGCGCCTATGTCGACAGCTGGAAGGGATGAGGCGCTGAGCTGTCTCGCCCCCCTCCCGGCCATTTGGCCGGGCCTCCGCCCAAAGGGGGGAGAGAACGCCGGCGCTCTCCTCCCCCTCTGGGGGAGGGGGACCCCGAAGGGGAGGGGGCGGCAGTTCGCCATGCCTGATTTCTTCCCAGCATGAAACTCGCCTCCCTCAAAGGCGGGCGCGACGGGCGCCTGGTGGTGGTCACCCGCGACCTGGCCTGGTGCGTCGACGCCGCGCCGATCGCGGCGAGCCTGCAGGGCGCCCTCGACGACTGGGAGCGATGCGAGCCGCTGCTTAGGGGCCTGTCGGAGAGCCTCGAACACGGGGCCGTCCAGCGCACCCGGTTTCGCGAACACGAGGCGGCCAGCCCCCTGCCGCGCGCCTATCAGTGGGCCGACGGCTCGGCCTATGTGAACCACGTCGCCCTGGTGCGCCAGGCGCGCGGGGCCGAGGTCCCGGAGAGTTTCTTGACCGACCCGCTGATGTACCAGGGCGGCTCCGACAATTTCCTCGGGCCGCGCGATCCGATCCCTCTGGCCGACCCGGCCTGGGGCGGCGATTTCGAGGCCGAGGTGGCGGTGGTCACCGGCGATGTGCCGCGGGGGGCCGGCCGCGAGGAAGCCATAGCCACCATGCGCCTGGTGATGCTGGCCAACGATGTCTCCCTGCGCGGTCTTATTCCCGGCGAGCTGGCCAAATCGTTCGGGTTTTTCCAATCCAAGCCGGCCGGCTCGTTTTCGCCGGTGGCCGTGACGCCGGACAAACTAGGCGTCGCCTGGCGCGAGGGCAAACTGCACGGCGAAATGCGGGTGGAGCTCAACGGGGCCTTGTTCGGTCGGGCCGACGCCGGGACCGACATGACTTTCGATTTTGGAGTCCTGATCGCCCACGCCGCGCGCACCCGCGCGCTTTCCGCCGGCACGATCATCGGCTCGGGCACGGTCTCCAACCGAGGGCCCGACGGCGGCCCGGGGGCGCCAATTGCGGCCGGCGGGGCCGGCTATTCCTGCATCGCCGAACAGCGCACCGTTGAGACGATCGCCGGCGGCGCGGCGAAGACGCGGTTCCTGCAGGCCGGCGATACGGTGCGCATCGAGATGGTCGGCCCCGACCGGCATTCGATCTTCGGGGCCATCGAGCAGACCGTGACGACGGGTTGAATCCCTTCAGACCGGCAAGCGGACGGGGATCGGGTACCGTCCCGACGATTATTTCCCAGAGGTCACGGCGCGACGCCACCGCGCCGGGCTGTCGCCGACGATCCGTCCGAAAGCGCGGGTGAAGGCGGTCTGGTCCGAGAAGCCCGACCGCAAAGCGATGTCGGCCAGCGGCAGGTCGCCCATCGCCAGCAACGATTTAGCCCCGTCGATGCGGCGCTCCAGCAGCCAGCGGTAGGGCGACATGCCGAAGCTTTTGCGGAACGCCCGGGTGAAATGACTGACCGACAGGCCGCACTCGCCCGCGAGGTCGGCGAGATGGATGTCGCCGTCGAGCTTCTGGCGGATCATCTCGGCCACACGACGGGCCTGCCAGGGCGCAAGGCCGCCTCCCGTCCGCGACTTCAGGGGCGGCAAGCCGCCGTACGTCCGCAGCACGTGGGCGCCGAAGATCAGACTGAACTGATCGAGGGCGAGGGAGCCGGTCCAGTCACGCGAACCGATGAAGGGAAGGACGTAGCGTGTGAGCTCCGCCAGGACGATGTCGTGCTCGCAGATGGCGAACCTGTAGGACCCGGCTGGATTCACCCCATGCTCGCGGGCGATTTCGTCCAGGCCGGCCTTGGGCACATGGAAATGCACGAAGTCGAAACCGACCCCGACCCAGCAGACGGGGTCGGACTGCAGGTCCATGACACTGGCGCGTAGCGAGGGAATGAACGGCACATCGATCGCCTTGCCGTCGATCCACAGATCGTAGGCCCGGTGAGGCACGGGCAGGATCGAGATCGAGACGTGCAGGGCGGCTTCGCTGGGGACCGCGGTGGTGCGGTCCGGAATGCCGGTGTCCGACTGAAGGCGCGTGATGCCAAAGACGCTGTCCCTGGCCCAGGCGGTGGAGACCTGATCGCTTTCGTTCAGATGAAAATGCGCGGCCAGATTGCGCCCAAAGGCGCCCCGATGTGACTCTCGCGAAGCGTCTGAGCTTTGGTTCATGAGCCAGAAGCCGCGGCGGCGGGCGAAACCCCGGGAGAGCTAGTGACCCTGTGCGACGTGTCGGGCAAGTGCCAAACCGTCACCTTTCTCAGCCCGAAATGAAAATAATGATCCTTTCGGCCAAGGGCGGCGGAATCGGCAAAGAAGGCCGGCGGCGGATTGCGGACAATCGGACCCGGCCCCCGGACTGACGCCGTGGATTGGATTTGAGCCCGCCGCCGGCCTCCGCCCGGACCGGCCTCGCCCCGAGGCCGACGCCCAAACCGAAAGGAACCCTCATGAGCAACAAGCCGAGCATCGTCTTCGCCCACGGCCTCTGGGCCGACGGTTCATGTTTCCAGAAGCTGATTCCCACCCTGCAGGCCGAGGGACACGAGGTGATCGTCTCCCAGCACGGCCTGGATTCCCTCAAAGGCGACGTCGACTCCGTCATCCGCTGCTTCGGCCGGGTAAGCGCGCCGGTGGTCCTCGTCGGCCACTCCTACGGCGGCACCCTGATCACCCATGCCGGAACGGATGATCGGGTCGCGGCCCTGGTCTTCCTCGCGGCTCTGGCGCCCGACGAGACGGAGACCTCGCAGAGCCAGCAGGAGAAGTTCGCGGTCACCGACGTCTTCTCCCACATCGACGTCGCCGACGGGCGGATCTGGCTAAAGCCCGACGGCATAGGCGCTTTTTGCGGCGATCTCTCGGAAGCGGACCAGAAGCTGGTCTGGGCCACCCAGGCCGTGCCCGTGCCGGACCTGTTTAATCAGAAGCTGGACGGAATCGCCTGGCGCTCGAAGCCCAGCTGGTACGTCGTCGCCAGCGAAGACCACACGGTCAATCCCGAGCTGGAGCGGTTCGTCGCGAAACGCATGGGGGCCACGACCGTAGAACTGAAGAGCAGCCACGTGCCGATGCTCTCCCAGCCGGCCGCGGTGCTCGATGTCATCCGGGCTGCGGCAAGCGCCATTGCGACGAAGCAGGCCGCTTAGAGCCGCGGCGCCCCTGCTCGCGTCACCACTTCTCGACCCAGGGCCGCAGAACCACCTCGAAGGCCCACGTCGAGCGGTGCTGGCGGTGGAGCTGGAGATAGACCTCGGCGATGCGGTCGGGATCGGCCATGTTGTCGTCGACGGTCGCCCCCGCCAGGCGGTGGGCGCGTGATCCGTCCTCCTGCCTGAAGCCGACGGCGGCGTCGATCGGCACCTGAGCAACGTGAATGCCTTTGGGCATGAGCTCGCGCGCCATGCTTTGCGCCAATCCGGATTTGGCGTGGCACGTCATCGCGAAGGCGGCGCTCTGTGGATAACCCTTCAGCGCGGCGCTGGCATTGGTGAAGATGATCGTCCCCCGCGCGCCCTGAGCGTCCGGCTCGTTCTCCAGCATCGCAATCGCCGCCTGCTGGCCGACGAGAAACGCGCTGAACGCACTGTTTTTCAGGGTCTCGTACACGAGGTCGGAGTCTACCTCCGCGATGGTTTTGCGGAATATCGCCGGCGAGCGGCCATCGACGTTGTGGACGACCAGGTTTGGCCGTCCGAGGTCGGCGGTGACGCTGCGAAACAGGCTCGCCACTTCGGCGGGCGCGCTGGCGTCGCAGGCATAGAGCCGCGCGCCCTGCGCCTGCAGGGATTTCAGGACCGGCTTGTCGGGATTGCGCGCGGCGATGGCGACAGCCATGTCGTTGGCCAGGAACAGCCGCGCGCAACTGGCGCTGATGCCCGGCCCCCCGCCCACGATCAACGCGACATCGTTCATTGCGCCTTCCCCTTCTGACTCCCGACCCCCTCAGGAGGCCTGGCTCGGATCGATGAGATATTTCTCGCCCGTGGCGCGCTTGAGGTAGGCGGGCATCACCGAAAGATCGAGGGCTTCGGCCAAGGATATGGTGCGCGAATAGTGGCTGGCGAAAGTGGTCTTGAGTTCGGCGGCGACGCGCTGGCGCAGGCGCTGGCCCTCCGCCGGACCGGCCTTCATGAGGAACGGGGTGAGCAGCCAGCCGCCCAGGGCCCAGGACATGCCGAAGGCGCGGTTGAGCTCAGTGGGGCCGGTGTCGAGGCCGCCGTAGATGTAGACCTGCTTGAAGGTGGTCGAGCCGTAGCGGCTGTAGCCGCCCGGCTTCTGGTTGGCGGCCGCTTCCATGGCCGTGAGTAGCTGGCCTGCCAGCTTGCCGCCGCCGATGGCGTCGAAGGCCAGGGTGGCGCCCGTGGCGGCCATGGCGGCGATGAGGTCGTTCATGAAGCCCGAGGCGCTGGAATCGCAGACATGCTTGGCGCCGAGCGCGTGCAAAATCTCGGCCTGGGCCGGGCTGCGGACGACGTTCACCAGCTCGACCCCGTCCTTCAGGCAGATCTTCACCAGCATCTGGCCGAGATTGGAGGCGGCGGCGGTGTGGGCCAGGGCCGTGTGGCCCTCCTTGCGCATGGTCTCGACGAAACCCAGCGCCGTCAGCGGATTGACGAAGCAGGAGGCGCCGTCAGCCGCTGACGCGTCAGCCGGGAGCACCAGGCAATCGGCGGCGCGCACGGTGCGGAATTGCGCGTACATCGACCCGCCGATGGCGGCGACCGTCTTGCCCATGAGGTCGTGCGCGTTCTGGCCGGCTTTGACGACCGTTCCCGCGCCCTCGTTGCCGACGCCCAAGGATTGACCGACGCGCGCGGCCATCGCGCGCATGGCCCCTTCGGAAATCGGCGCGGTTACGACGGGGCGCTGTTTCGATCCGGATTGGACGGCCTTGCCGATATCGGCCGGACCGGTGAGCAAGCCGATATCGGAGGGATTGATCGGCGCGGCCTCGACGCGGATGGTTATCTCGTCGTCGCCGGGATCGGGCGCGGTCACGGTGGCCAGCGACAGTTCCAGTTCACCGCTGTCTTTGACCAGCGATCGCAGCTCAAGACTTTCCATGACTTCCTCTCAATGCCCCCGACCGGCCGGGGTTGAGCCCGGCAACTTAGGTTCGCGGCAGCCCCTTCGCCACAGCCGTCCCAGGAGGAAAGCCCCTCCACCGCTTCGCGGTCCTCCCCCAGCCATCGGGAGTGAGAGCGCCGGCGTTCTCTCCCCCTCTAGGCGCACGGTGGTCGGCAACCCGACCCGGCTTCTGCGCGCTGAACCCACATCGGTCTAGGGAGATGGGCGTCGGACCGGGCTAGCGTGTCGCCAAGAAGCGGCTGCTCCGAGTGCCGATTGTGTGTGGAAATCGGACTTTGACGAAGCCCATGGCCACTCGAGCTATACTTCCGGAGCTCGCGCTTTCACGATGGCTAGCTTAGCCAGACGAAAGCAGTCTGAACCGGCCAGTGGCGCGAGGCGTGCTAGCTCTTCTATGGTGAACCAGCACATTTCGGAGTGCTCATCACAGTGATTCCTCGGATGACCGCCGGTCCAAGCGCTCACGGCGAATATGTGATGCAACGCTTCGCCATAGAGATCTGGTCTCGTTTCCGGGATGGCGGCTAGATAGATAAGCGTCGTCGGCTTAACGCCAACCTCCTCCTGGACCTCACGAATCACCGCGAGTTCTGGTGTTTCTCCACTCTCAATGCGGCCTCCTACTGTGTCCCAACAATCGGGCCATGCCGCCTTCCAGGCGGCGCGCCGACCGAGCAACACCTTCTCATCGGCGCTGATCAGGAAAGCACTTGCGGTTTCGATCCTCATTGGATCTTCGGTTTCCCGTGAGGGTGAGAGAGGACGACTGAGTTAAGCCTGGGCACAAGATATAGGCTCGCGCCAGATCGCCGACGTTCTGAAGGTCCACTCGGTGGAAACGGAAATCGCCCGCCGCACTGTCAGCGCTGCACGAACTATTGGAATCCACGCTTGCAGACATCCGCGCGGCCCGGCCAAGATGCCCGCATGCTTTCAATCCGACCAGCGAGGCTGCCGGACGACGCTTCTGCGATCGAAGCGATCGACACCTCGTTCGTCACAAGCCAGATTTACGAGGCGGACGTCTGGCCCGAGGGGATCGGGCTTGGCCTGAAAGACCTGGATGAGCCCATCCGGAAGCGATTCCCGCTCGATGACCTGAGGAGCGGCGCCCGGCCCTATACCGACGCCTGGGTCGCGTTGACCGACGATCGCGTCATCGGCTTCGCGGCGACGTCGTTCGAAGCCTGGAACAGCCGTCTGGTGCTGCGGCACTTCTATGTCGATCCGAGTGCCCGCCGGCAGGGCGTTGGACGCAAGTTGATCGAGGTGGTGAAAGCCCACGGCAAGGAACGGGGCGCCCGTCACCTCTGGCTGGAGACCAGCTCCCTTAATACTCCTGGGGTGGGCGTCTACGCGGCGCTCGGCTTCAGCCTGACAGGCGCAGACTTGACGCTCTACGAGGGCACGCCGGCGGAGGGTGAGGTTGCGCTCTTCTATTCGCACCGACTCACCTAGCGGTAGTCTGTCATGAACCCTCGGCGGACCAACGTCCGCTCAGGGGGGCGTCGATGACATTCCTTTGCGCTTGGCCGAAAAGTGGACGCTCAGGCTTCGCCCCGACACTGGACCTTCCCAAAGTCGGCCAAGGGGTGGAACTCCGACCGTCCCCGCCCTATGGCGTTTCGTACCGTTTGAATCCCCTGGGAGACGTCGAGTGGCCGTCACGGCCGAACAGCGTGACCTTATCGATACAATTCACCGTGTCCTCGCGGCCGACGACGGCATCGAAGCTGTCTGGCTCGCCGGAAGTCTTGGCCAAGGCAAGGGGGATGCCTTCAGCGACGTCGACGTATTGGTGCTGACAGTGGACGGCAGACTGGGCGACACCATGGCGCGTTACGCCCGCGACGTTTCGATGATCGCCGAACCCGTCCTGGTGAACCCGTTGTACGGCGGGCGCGTGCTCAGTGTCGTCGCGGCCGACTGGCGGCGGTTTGACCTGACATTCGTAGAGGGCGGCGATCTTGGCCGTTACAACTCGGCGGCTCTCTCATGTCTGTTCAACAAGGCGGGCCGCGCGCCGCCGGAGCGCGGCCCCATCCCCTACAAAACCCAACCTGAGGAACTCCTGAAGCTTGTCAATGAGTTCCTTCGCGTCCTCGGCTTGCTAGTCGGCGGGATCGGTCGAGAGGAGTTTGTGCTCGGGCTTCAGGGCGTCGGACTTCTGCGCCAGATGACGCTCGATCTGATGCTTGAGGAGAACGGCGTCGGCCCGGCGGAGCGAGGCGGCGCTTTGCATCGCAACCCCCTGCTGACGCCCGATCAACGACACGAGCTTGAGGCCCTTGCCCCTGTGCCTGCCGACCGGGCCGGGATCATCACCGCCAATGTAGCGCTTGCTGAACTGTTCCTGCCGCGCGCGCGCCAGCTCGCCGGACGTATCGGGATGACCTGGCCCGAGGCGTTTGAAGCAGCGACGAGGCGTCACTTGCGTGTCGGGCTTGATCTAACGTTCCGCTGACGATGAATCCCCTTGTGATGATAGGGGCCGGCTCGGGCGCGCTGCCGCGAATTATCGCGGAGGCGGCGGCGGCTGGTGGTGCGCCGCTCGCGGGCTATCTGAACTTCGGGCCGCCGGCGCAACCGGCGACGCCGCTGGAATGCCTGGGCGACGAGCGGCTCCTGGAGGATGCGGGCTTTCTCGCGCGCTTCGATCTTGCGGTCGCGGTGCAGGGCCGCGACCGGCGAGCACTCTGCCAGTCGCTGATTCAGAGCGGGGCGCGGTTGCCCGTTGTTCGCCATCCTACCGCCGTGGTCTCTGCGACGGCAGCGATTGGCGCCGGCACGGTGCTCTCAGCCGGCGTGGTCGTGCAGTCCGACGCTCGCGTGGGCCGTTTTTGCGTTCTCAACACCGCCTGCACGATCGACCATGACAACGAAATCGGTGATTATGTTTCGATCGGGCCGGGCGCGCACACGGCCGGCCGCGTGACCGTCCTCGACGGCGCTTTCGTCGGCTTGGGCGCGCTGATCATCAACGGGGTCAAAGTCGGCGCGCGCGCGACGGTAGGCGCCGGCGCCGTGGTCGTGCGGGACGTCGAGGAAGGGCGCACGGTGGTCGGCAACCCGGCCCGGGTCCTGCGTGCCGAACCCACATCGGTCTAGCGAAATGGGTGTCGGGCCGGCTAGCCTGTCGCCAGAATGCCGGTTTTGTGTGGGTTTCGGTCGCGTCTATCCTCGACACCGCTCAGGCGTCGACCAGATTGATGGGGCCGAGGAAGTCCATTTTGCCGACGTCCACGCCGTTGTGGCGGAGGATCGCGTAGGCCATCGCGATGTGGAAGTAGGTATTGGGCATTGTCATCTGAAGCAGGTAGTCCTGGCCGTTCATGACTTTGCCGGGGGCCCAGGAGAGACTGACCTTCCGCTCGCCGGCGCCGGCGTACTGAGCCTCCTTCACGCTCTCGGCGAAAGCGACGGTCTTGCGAATGCGAACGCGCAGCTCGTCAGACGTCTGCTCGTTATCCTCATGTTTGGGCGGGGTCTCACCCGACAGCCAGGCCGCCGCGAGCTTGACGTAGTCGCACGCGCTTTGGACCTGATAGGTGAAAGGCTGCATGTCGGGCGCGAGCCGGCTCGCCATGAGCACCCCCGCATCGAATTTCTTAGCGGCCGCGTGCCGCTCGGCCTTGTCGAGGCAGGTCTCTAGAGTCTTCAGGCTCTGGGTGCATTGCGAAATCATCTGATGGTACATGAGGTCGTTCCATTTTGGGCCGGGCGTCACTGTAATTCGGCCGGAGCGATTTGGGGCACTGTCACCGTAAATCCCCTCGTAAATCCCCTGAAATTGGCTGTTACACGCTCCGCTTGGCCCGTGTCCGGCAAGGAGGACTCGCTCATGATCAGCTATGTGACTGTCGGCGCTGTAGACG
>DASXMK010000591.1:0-2440 GCA_036495705.1 Caulobacteraceae bacterium
TGGCCACCGACACGATCTCGCGTTCTTCCCACAGCGTCGAATAAGGGAATGTCGGGATGTCGCTCATGTGGATGCCGGCGCAGACAACCCGCCCGCCCTTGCGCACGGCCTTCTGGGCCGCGGGGACCAGCGCCCCAACCGGGGCGAACAGGATGGCTGCATCCAGGGGCTCAGGCGCCAGCTCGTCCGACGCTCCGGCCCAGGCCGCGCCAAGGCTCATGGCGAAGGTCTGCGAGGCTTCATCGCCGCGGCGGGTGAAAGCGAACACCCGCCGTCCTTGCCATGCGGCGACCTGGGCGATGATGTGCGCCGCCGCCCCAAAGCCGTAGAGGCCCAGGGCCTTACCCTCGCCGGCCTTGGCGAGCGCGCGCCAGCCGATCAGGCCGGCGCACAGCAGCGGGGCCATGGCGACATCCTCGCCGTCCTCGCCCAGGGGAAAAGCGAAGCGGGCGTCGGCGATGGCCAGGTCCGCATAGCCGCCATCGCGCGTGTAGCCGGTGAACAGAGGCGCGTCGCACAGGTTCTCCGCGCCGGAAAGGCAATAGCGACAGACGCCGCAGGTGTGGCCGAGCCACGGCACGCCGATCCGCTGGCCGGGTTCGAGCCCGACGACGCCTGGCCCGACGGCATCAACCCGCCCGACGATCTCGTGACCTGGAATGATCGGGGTGCGCACCTGGGGAAGCTCGCCATCGCAGACGTGCAGATCGGTGCGGCAAACGCCGCAAGCAGCGACGCGCACCCGGATCTCACCCGGCCCGGGCCGCGGGTCGGCCACCTCGCGCATGACTAGCGGAGCGCCAATCGTCTCCAGCACCATGGCCTGCATCACCGCACCTCCGCGGGCATCCTCAGCCGGCTTCCAATCTGACCGGCAAGCGCGCGCCCAGGCAAGCGCTGGGGCTGTCGTTCCTGGCGCGAGCCCCGAATTGCTCCGGCGACGCTCGGAGCCAGCGAAGCCGGCGGCGCGTTCTTATTTCAGGGGCGCAAAATTATCGCTCAGGAGTGGCGTTATGGCTTTCACCTCGAATGTTCCTGTCCGGCAGGATGGCCGGCCGCCGGCATGGCGGGACTATGGGCTCGGCTCGCTGCAACGCGAGATCGATCGCATCTTCGACAGTTTTTCGGGCGGCCCGCTTTCGCGCGGCGCGCCGGCTGCGTTCCCGGCCATCGATGTCAAGGAGACCGACAAGGAGATAAAGATCGAGTGCGACCTCCCGGGCATGGAGGAGCGCGACGTCGAGCTATCACTGGTCGACAATGTGCTGACCATCCGCGGCGAGAAACGCGCCGAGCGCGACGAGAAGGAAGGGCGCTACACTTTCGTCGAGCGCAGTTACGGGGCCTTCTCCCGTTCCATTGAACTGCCGGGCCACGTCGACCCCGGCCAGGTCAAGGCCAGCATGCACAAAGGCGTCCTGAAGATCGTCGCCCCCAAGGTCGAAGCCCCCAACGCCCGGCGCATCGAGATCCGGCCCGAGACCTGAGGCTTAGGCCACGCAGCTAACGGCCAGGCGCGCGGCGTCGGCGATGAGGCGTTCGCGGGCGGTCTCGGTCGCAGTCGAGCCGGCGAGATAGGCGGCGGCGGCGAAGCGGCGGCCGCTGGGCAGGGTGACGATGCCGATGTCGTTGGTGGCCGGGGTCAAACCCAGGTCCGTAGCCGCCGTGCCGGTCTTGTGGGCGAGCTTGGCCTCTGGCGGCAGGCCGGCGCGCAGCCGTCCCGGCCCGGTCACCGAGTCGGTCATCAGCCGCAGCAGAAGTCGCGTCGAAGCGGCTGAGAGCAGCTGGCCCAGCGCCAGGCGGCACAGGAAGTCCAGGGTCGAAGGCAAGGTGGCGGTGTCGCGCGCATCGGCCAGGTAGCGGGCGGTGGCCGCTTCGCGGGTTTCCGGCGGCGTGGCGTCGCGGGCCGCCTGCCAGGCGCGGGGGTCGATCCAGGCGGGCTGGAACGCGGGCATGCCGGCCACGTCCACCTGAAGCTGGCGCTCGTAGCGGCTGATGTTGACATCGCCCAGGCCCTTTGATCGCAGCCAGTCGGTGACCGCGGCGGGGCCGCCGACCCGTTGCATGAGGGCGTCGGCGGCGGTGTTGTCGCTCCTTTCGACGGCAAGCGCGATAAGGTCGACCGCGGGCAGCGTCATCCGGTGGCCGCCGGGGGGGCGTGGCCAGGCGGCGTTGATTCCGAAGTCGCCTGGCGAAAGGTCTTCGTCGGTCAGCACGATGGGCTCGGCGAGGCGCAGGCGCCCAGCGTCGACCTCGGAGAGGGCGGCGGCGGCCAGGAAAGCTTTCAACAAGTTCTGCAACGGAAAGCGCGCGCTGGGATCGGAGACCCAGATGAGGCCGGTCTCCACCAATCCGACGCCAAAGCCCAGGGCGCCAGGACGAGCCCGCGCCGCCAGTTCGGCATAGCCCTGGGTGAGCCGACGGGTATCGAGCACGGCGG
>DASXMK010000592.1:0-3713 GCA_036495705.1 Caulobacteraceae bacterium
CGGGGCCAGGGCCCCGCGGCCGTAGCCGCCCACCGCCATCAGGGCCATGCGCTCGCCCTCGGTGGGATTGCGGGCGCGGAACACATGCACGGTGGTGAAGTCGTAAAGGCAGCGGACGACCTCGTCGGTGACGGCGGACAATAGTCGGGCGGTCTCGACGCCGCCGGCCCCGCTCTCAAGCCGTTCCTTGGCAATCATCCGCCCACGGAACAGCGCGCCTTTCAGGACCTCGATGGCGCGGGCGCGCTGGGCGGCGGGATCGCCGGCCGCATCCAGGGCGACGGCCGACAGTTGCGCGCGGAGCCGGTGGCTATCGACGACATGTTCAATTCGCGTGGGACGCAGGCGCGGCGGCATGAAGCGAGTATAGGCTCAGATCATCCCCTTGAGGCGATAGAGCGCGTCCATCGCCTCGCGCGGGCTCATGCCGTCGAGGTCGAGGGCGGCGATGGCGGCCTCCACCGGGCCGGGGGCGGGCGCGGCGCCCGGCGGCGGCTCGGCCAGGGCGAACAGCGGCAGGTCGGCGAGGCCGGCGTGGTTCTCGCCGCCGCTCTCCAGGCGGTCCAGGACCTCGCGCGCCCGGGCGACGACCAGCGGCGGCACGCCGGCGAGCTTGGCCACCTGGACGCCATAGGATCGGTCGGCGCAGCCCGGCCCCGCCTCGTGCAGAAACACCAGTTCGCCGTTCCATTCCATGGCCTTCAGCGACAGGTTGGCGACATGCTCCAGGCGTTCCTCCAGGGCGGCCAGCTCGTGATAGTGGGTGGCGAACAGGGCCCGGCAGCGGTTGGCGTCGTGCAGAGCCTCGGCGCAGGCCCAGGCGATCGCCAAGCCGTCGTAGGTGGCGGTGCCGCGACCGATCTCGTCGAGGATGACGAACGAGCGCGAAGTCGCCTGGGTGAGGATGGCGGCGGTCTCGACCATCTCGGCCATGAAGGTCGAGCGCCCGCGGGCGAGATCATCGCCGGCCCCGACGCGGCTGAACAGGCGGTCCACGGCCCCAAGGCGAAATGAGGCGGCCGGGACGAACGATCCGGCCTGGGCGAGGATGGCCAGCAGAGCGTTCTGACGCAGGAAGGTCGACTTACCGGCCATGTTCGGGCCGGTCACGATGGCCAGCCTGGCGCTCATCTCGCCGGCCCCGTCGAGCAGGCAGTCGTTGGGGGTGAAGGCCTCGCCCGCCCGGGCGACGGCGGCCTCGACCACCGGATGGCGAGCGGCGCGGGCGTCGAACACAAGGCTGTCATCGACCACCGGCCGGGTGGCCCGGGCCTCGATGGCCCATTCGGCCAAGGCGGCGGCGACATCCAAGGTGGCCAGGGCCTCGGCCGCCGCCAGGATCTCGCCGGCCAATCCCCGGGCGCGCTCGCGCCAAGTTTCGAACAGCGCCAGTTCCAGCGCCAGGGCCTGATCGCCGGCCCGGGCGATGCGGGCGTCGATTTCCGCCAACTCCACGGTGGTGAAGCGCACCTGGTTGGCCAGGGTCTGGCGATGGATGAACGTGGCCGAAAGCGGCGGCCGCAGCAGGGCTTCGGCCTGTTTGGGACTGGCCTCGACGAAATAGCCGAGCACGGCGTTGTGGCGGATGCGCAGGGACACGCCGGACTGCAGCGCCAGATCGCCTTCCATGGCCGCGATCACCTTGCGGCTGTCGTCCCGCAGGGCCCGGGTGGCGTCCAGCTCCGGCAGGACCCCGGGGGCTACGAAGCCGCCGTCCCGCGTCTGAGCGGCGAGGTCCGGGCCGAGGCCGCCGCTGAGCGTCGCGCGAAAAGCTTCCAACTTGGGAAGCGTGGTCAAATCGAGCTGCGCGCCAACCCAGCCGATCTCGTCCGGGGCCGGCGACAAAGGAGACTCTTCGGCCGTGAGACCGTGCGCGCAGTCGAGCCCGGCCGCCAGACCGTCCCTCAGGCAGGCGAGATCGCGCGGACCACCGCGGCCGAGCGCCAGGCGGGTGAGGGCCCGGGCCACATCGCCGCTGTCCTTCAGGCGCGCGCGCAGCGCCTGGCGCAACTGCGACCGCTCGAGCAGCCAGGCGATAGAGTCCAGGCGGCGGTCGATGGCGACGGTCGAGAGCAGGGGCCTGGCCAGCCGCGTGGCCAGCATCCGCGCCCCGGCGGCGGTCACGGTCCGGTCCACCGCCGCCAGCAGCGCGCCGTCGCGGCGACCGGTGAGGGTGCGGTCGATCTCCAGGCTGGCGCGGGTTGCCGGGTCGATGGCCATGAACTCCGCTTCGCCCGCTCGCCTGGGGGCTCGCAGGGCCATCGGCCGCCCAGCCTGGGTGGCGTCGAGATGGGCGGCGATGAGGCTGAGCGCGGCGACTTCCGCGCCGGTCAGGGCGCCAAAGCCATCCAGCGTGGCGACGCCATAGAGCCGCTTGAGCCGCGCTTCCGCCGCCGCCGGCTCGACCAGCGCGGCGGCCATGGGCTCGACGGGACAGGACGCGCGGCGCAGGATCTCGCCGATCAAGGGGTCGGCGAACAGTCGGTCCGGGGCGAGGATTTCCGAGGGCTGCAAGGCCGCCAAGGCCTGGCCAATCCCGTCGACGCCAACGCTCAGGCATTCAACTTCGCCGGTGGAGAGCTCGACGCTGGCGACCGCCCCTTGACCGGAGCGCACGGCCACGGCGGCGAGGCGATTGGCGCCGCGGGCGTCGAGCAGGCCATCCTCGGTCAGGGTGCCCGGCGTCACCACCCGCACCAGTTCGCGGCGCACGACGGCCTTGGCGCCCCGTTTGCGCGCCTCGGCCGGATCCTCCACCTGATCGCAAACGGCGACCTTGAACCCGGCCCGGATCAACTTGGCTAGATAGGCCTCGGCGGCGTGGGCCGGGACCCCGGCCATGGGGATCGGCGCGCCGGCGTGGGTCCCGCGATGGGTGAGGGCGATGCCGATGGCGGCTGCGGCCTTGGCGGCGTCGTCGAAGAACAGTTCGTAGAAATCCCCCATGCGGAAGAACAGCAGGGCGTCGGGCTGTTTGGCCTTGGCGTCGAAATATTGCGCCATGACCGGGCTGGCGGTCGGCGCGCTGTCCAGGGGAATCGCCGATGAGCTCATCGTAATCACGCTATAGGCGCCGCTCGGCCGCGTCAGCCCTTGACCGGGAGCCTTCTCAGCGCAACCTGAGCGGCATGGAGCGTCTGGCGGAGTCGATCATTATTCCGGCCGGCCCGGGCGACGCGGCAGCCCTGGCCGAGGTGCATGTCCGGTCATGGCGGGAGACCTACGCTGGCCTGTTGCCGGCGCAATATCTGGAGCGGATGAGCATCCCGGTGCACGCCACGCGCTGGCGTCGTCAGTTGACCCGCCCCCACCCGGGCGAGGTGGTTCTGGCCGCCGAGGGCCCCGCCGGCCTGACAGCCTATTGCGCCGGCGCCCGCCTGGCCGACGACGAGGGGGAGATCTTCACCCTCTATGTGCTGAAATCGGCCCAGGGATCGGGCCTGGGTCGACGGCTGTTCGCCACCGCCGCCAGGGTCCTCGAGGCCGAGGGGGCTCGGTCGTTGCGCGTATGGGTGCTGAACGGCAACGAGCGGGCGCGGGGATTCTACGCTCATCTGGGCGGCGTGGTCGCGGCCGAGCGGCCGGTCTCCGGCTGGGGCGGCGGTCTCCTGGAGACGGCCTATCGCTGGAGCGACATCGCCGCCCTTAGACAAGGCTGAGGGTCAGAGCCTGATGATCTCGCACCGGAGAGATGCGAGGTCTGAATCAGGCTC
>DASXMK010000593.1:0-7274 GCA_036495705.1 Caulobacteraceae bacterium
GGCGCGCAACCGGATTCCACGGCTCGATCTTGGGCAGCCGTGGGCGCGTTGCTTCGGCCGCGTCTCCAAACAGGTTCTCCTGGGCCGAAAATCGGTCGGCCGCGAGGCTCTGGGCGTAAGCGATGAGCGAGTCGGCGGCGGCGACGATCTGGGCTCGATTGGGGTGGATGGAGTCGAAGGCGCCCGCGCGAGCCAGACTCTCGAGGGCCCGCTTGTTGACCTGCCGCGGATCAACGCACCCGAGAAAATCGAACAGGTCGACAAATTGCCCGTGGGTCTCTCGCACCTCGACCAGATGCGCCATCGCCTGGTGGCCGACATTGCGGATTGCGGCCAGCGCATAGCGCACCTTGCCGTCCTCCACTTCGAAGTCGGCGCCGGAGCGGTTCACGTCCGGCGGCAGGATCTCAACGCCCTGGCGCCGGGCGTCCTGATAGAACACGGCCAGCTTGTCGGTGTTGGATATGTCGAGGCTCATCGACGCGGCGAAGAACTCGACCGGGCGGTTCGCCTTCAGCCACGCCGTTTGGTAGGAGATCAGCGCGTAGGGCGCGGAGTGGCATTTGTTGAAGCCGTAGCCGGCGAACTTGGCCATGCGTTCGAACATCCGCTCGGCGTCCAGCTCGGAGACGCCGCGCTCGATGGCGCCGGAGAGGAACCGTGCGCGTTGCTGGTCCATCTCCTCCTTTTTCTTTTTGCCCATGGCCCGACGCAGCAGATCGGCTTCGCCCAGAGAGTACCCGGCCAGGACCTGAGCGATGCGCATCACCTGTTCCTGATAGACGATCACGCCATAGGTCTCGGCCAGCGCCCCTTCGAGCCCGGCATGGATGTTCACGGGGCGCCGCCCGGTCTTGCAGTCGACATACTCATCGATCGAGTCCATCGGGCCGGGGCGATAGAGGGAAATCAGCGCGGTTATCTCCTCAACCGTCGACGGCCGGAGCTTGCGCAGGGTGTCGCGCATCCCCTGCCCTTCCATTTGGAACACGCCGACGGTGTGCCCCGAGGACAGTAGCTCGTAGGTCGGGCCATCATTGAGCGGCAGCTGATCGATCGCCACGCCGGCGCCCCGCCGTTCCAGGTGCCGGACCGCGCGACGGATTACCGTCAAAGTCTTCAGCCCGAGGAAGTCGAATTTCACCAGGCCAGCGCTCTCCACCCATTTCATGTTGAACTGGGTCGCCGGCAAGCTGGAGCGCGGATCGCGGTACAGGGGCGTCAACTCGGTCAGCGGCCGGTCGGCGATCACCACGCCGGCGGCGTGGGTCGAGGCGTTGCGGTACAGGCCCTCGAGCTGAAGAGCGATGTCGAAGACCCGATCAACCGCTTCGTCCTCCCGCCGCGCGATCTGCAGCCGCGGCTCGGTTTCGATCGCCCGGGCCAGGGTCACGGGGTTGGCCGGATTGTTCGGGATCATCTTGGCCAGGCGATCGACCTGCCCAAGGGGTAGCTGCAAAACCCGGCCCACGTCGCGCACCACGGCCCGCGCCTGCAGGCTGCCAAAAGTGATGATCTGGGCCACACGATCATGGCCATAGCGATCCTGGACGTAGGCGATCACCTCCTCCCGCCGCTCCTGGCAGAAGTCGATGTCGAAGTCGGGCATGGACACCCGTTCGGGGTTCAGAAACCGCTCGAACAACAGGCCAAAGCGCAGCGGGTCGATACCGGTGATCAGCAGAGACCAGGCCACCACCGATCCGGCCCCCGATCCGCGGCCGGGCCCGACCGGAATATCGTGCGCCACCGCCCATTTCATGAAGTCCGAGACGATGAGGAAATAGCCGGAGAAACCCATGGCCTGGATGACGCCGATTTCGCGTTCAAGACGCTCCCAATAGGGTGTCTCGCCATCGGCCGGGGGCACGGATTTCAGCCGTCTGCGCAGACCTTCCCTGGCCTGCTCGGCCAACTCCTCGTCCTCCGAACGGCCGCCACTGGTGGGAAATCGCGGCAGGATCGGCTCGCGTTTCTGGACCATGAAGGCGCAGCGATGGGCTATTTCCAGCGTATTGTCACAGGCTTCCGGCAAGTCGGCGAACAGGGCGCGCATGTCCCTGGCCGACTTGAACCAATGTTCCGCGCTGACCCTTCGGCGCTCGTCTTGGCCAATGAACGCGCCATCGGCGATGCACAGCAGGGCATCGTGCGCGCGCCAGGTCTGCGCGGCGGCGAAATAGACATCGTTGGTGGCCACGAGTGGGACGTCGTTCTCGTAGGCCCAACTCACCAGACCCGGTTCCGCGGCCGCTTCGACCGCCAAACCGTGGCGCTGCACCTCGACATAGAATCGGTCGGCGAACGCGCGCCGCATTTCGACCAGCGCGGCCGCCCCATCGGCCCCGCGCCCCGAGGCGAATAGCGGATCGACCGGACCGTCAGGCCCGCCGGACAAAAGGATCAGCCCCTCGCTGTGAGCCATGACCTGCGACCAGGACACGTGGGGCGCGTCGGCCCCATCGACATCGAGGAACGCCGCCGAGGACAGTTGGCACAGGTTGCGATAGCCAGCTTCGTTCTGGGCCAGCAGCACGAGCGTGGGGGTGAGCGCCCACCGTTCCGGCGGGCCCTCGCCGATGCCTCTGACCGGCAGGGCGCAACCGATAATCGGCTGGACACCATGTTCCTTGGTTATGACCGAGAATTCCAGCGCCCCGAACAGATTGGCTCTGTCGATGAGGGCGACGGCCGGCATCTCCTCCGCCCTCGCCAAAATGGCTATGGCGTCAGCCTTGATCGCGCCTTCGAGGAGGGAATAGGCGGATCGGACCCGCAGATGGACAAATCCGTCTCCGTCGTCCGCCACTAGGGTCTCCCGGCTTCATGCACGCAGCGACTCAGCCGGCCAACTGCGCCACCTGGCATACCATCCAAACGAAGCTGGCCACCGAAGCAAGAGCCAGGGTGTCGCGAGCGAAGCGGAACATGTGGACACTCCATCGTACCTGTTTTGTTCCGCCATATATTCATGCTTTGTTCCACGCGTCAAGGCCAAGCTTTCGCGCGGATTCGAGCCGAATGTGCCGACTGAAGATTAGCTGACCGGCCGCAGACCGCTATCTCACCCGGGCTTGCGGAACTTGAATACGAATTGATCGGTGTGGCCCCGGATAGAGGGATCGAACACGATCGCGGTGTGCGGATCGGCCGGGTTCCTGAGGACTTCGCTGCGACCCACGAACTTGAAGCCAACCGAGGTCACGTCTTTCATCACCACATCAGGGTCGATGCGATGCAAAGTGTTGGTGTCGCTCGTACCTGATCCGGCCGGCGCCACATGGTCGATGATGAAGTAGATCCCGCCGGGCTTGAGTGCGGCGAACACCGCCTTGTTGATCGGGTCCATGCTTGTCGCCTTGGGCGCGCCCTTGCTCAGCGGATTGTACAGATCGTGATAGTTCTGGGCGGTCCAGAACACGTCCGCCGGCCCGCCGGGCGGCGAGAGGTCCAGGCCTTTGGTGATGACCACGCTGACGTTCGGATGGCTCGCCGCATAGCTGGCGATGGTGGCCGTCATTGGGGCTTCCTGGGCTTCGGCGGCGCCCGGCACCATGGCGTAGACATGGCCCTTCGGCCCGACCACGCCCGAAAAGATGCGCGTGAAATATCCCCCGCCCGGAATGAAGTCGATCACCCGGTCCCCGCGCTTCAGGCCGGAAAAAGCGATCACCGCCGCCGGCTTTCTGGCTGCATCGCGTTGCACCTCCGCGGCTGGCCGGCCAGGATCCGCCAGCGCCGCAGCCACAGTGTCGGAGGACTTGGCGAGGCTCCCGTGAGCCGTAACCGCCAACGATGCGCCGAGAAGGGCCACCGCGATCCTATTCATTGATTTCCTCCCATACGGTCTGGGCTCCCGACGGTGTTCGCCAGGAATTTGATCCCCTACCCCCATGGACCGGGCTTGTCTTCCACCGCCGTGCTTGTTGAGCTGGTCTTGACCCCATCTACGGCCGACGGCGGCGTCGGATCCCACGGACCAGGCGTGTGGGTGACCAGACTCTCGGGCTGGCGTAGCAGCACGGACGGGTCGACGTGTTCAACTAGCCGCCCGCCGGCATAGTGCTGCAAGGCTGCGATGCGCTTGGCCACCGGCGGGTGGGTCGCGAACAGGCCGAAGACGCCGTCGTCGTCTTCCTCCAGGAACATGGCGCGCATCGACTGCGGCGCGTCGAGGTGCGTGTGGCCGGCGACCTTTTGCAGAGCCGAGATCATGGCGTCGGCGTTGTGGGTCAGTTCCACCGAACCGGCATCAGCGACATATTCCCGACGCCGCGAGATGGCCATGCGGATCACGATCGCCAGCACATAGCCCACCGCCGCAGTGGCGACGGCCACGAGCCAGAACACTCCGGCGCCTCGCGACCGCCCGCGGGGGGCGAAGAAGATCGACCGCGCGAGGATCTGGCACAGCAGGGTGATGATGCCGGCGAAGATCGAAGCGATGACCATGGTGCGGACATCGCGATTGATCACGTGGGTGAGCTCATGGGCGAGCACCGCCTCGAGTTCATCCCGGTCGAGTGCTTGCAGGAGTCCACGGGTGACCGTCACTGAGAATCGGCCTTCATGAAGGCCGCTGGCGAAGGCGTTCAGCGCGTCGGTCTCGATGATGCGCGGTGTCGGCGTCTTCAGGCCCCGGGAAATGGCCAGGTTCTCAAGCAGGTTGTAGAATTGCGGTTCTTCGGCTCGCTGAACCACCCGGGCCCCGGTGGCGAAGTCGATGATCGATTGGTTGAACACATAGGCGATCGCGAACCACACGCCGGCGACGACGATCGCCAGCGGCGCGGCCCCGACCATCAGTTGCCCGGCTTCACCGACGGCCCCGCCGGCGCCGGGCGGCGGGAGCCACCCCGACCAGATCATGCCCAGGGTCAGCATGAACACCATGCCCAGCAGCAGCACCGGAAACAGCGCCAGCAACACTGCCGAGCGAATATTGTTGTTCCAGATGTAGGTTTGCAGACCTACGGCGCCCATGGCGCAGTTCCCTTAGAACTTCACCTGAGGGGCGGCGGTGGCGGCGGCGCGATCGGCCCCTAGATCAAAGAAGTCGCGGGGCGTGAAGCCAAGCGCGGCGGCGAAGAACACCGCCGGGAAGGTCTGGATCTGAGCGTTGAACTCCGCCACCGCGTTGTTGAAATAGCGACGGGCGGCGGCGATCTTGTTTTCGATGTCGGTGATCTCGCCTTGCAGCTGCAGGAAGTTCTGGTTGGCCTTCAGGTCGGGATAGGCTTCGGCCACGGCGATCAGCCGGCCAAGCGCGCCCGACAGCGCGTTCTCCGCCTGAACCCGGTCCTGAACATTGTTGGCCGACGCGGCGGCATTGCGCGCCGCGGTCACTTCATCGAGGGTTCCTCGCTCGTGGGCGGCATAGCCTTTCACCGTCTCGACGAGGTTGGGCACCAGATCCTGTCTTTGCCGGAGCTGAACATCGATGTCGGCGAATGCGCTGTTGGTGTTCTGACGCAGGCCGACCAAACGGTTGTAGGTCGCCACCGCCGCGCCGATCAGCACGATGACGATGATCAGGATGACTACGGGAAAGAGCATGGCTTAGTCCTTCGGTCCGGCCTGTAGATAGGTTGGTTGGGCCGACCTCGCCAACCAAGGATCGGTCAGGGGCGGAAACGCCGGCTCGCTGGGAAGCCGCGCGGGGTCAGGCGACCCGCGCTCGCCCGGCGGCCCTTCCACAGTCGCCAGTCGGACCAGGCCCGGACCCGACCGGCCGCGTCGGTCCAGCCGAGCCCCTCTTCGGCGGCGAAGATCCGCGCATCGCGCAAGCCGCCCTGGCGATAGCTCTGCAGTTTGACCCCTTTGCCACGGGCCATTTCAGGCAGATCCGCAAGGGGAAATATCAGGGCTTTGCCGTTTTCGCCGACCACCGCCACGGTGTCACCCTCAACGGCCAGACAGACGGCGGCCCCGTCTTCGCCGACGCTCATCACCTGCTTGCCGGCTTTGCGGAAGGCCACCGCCTCATCCACCGGCACGACGAAACCGTAACCGGCCTTGGAGGCGACCAGACGCCGTGCGCCCGGTTTATGGACGAACACCGCCAGGATCGCCACCCGATCGTCCAGGTCGACCAGAAGGCGCAGGGGCTCGCCGTGACCGCGTCCGGACGGGAGCTTGTCGCATGCCAGAGTGAAGAAACGTCCATCGGACGCAAACACCAGCAGTTTGTCCGTGGTTTCCGCCGGCACGGCGAAAGCGAGCCTGTCGCCCTCTTTGAACACCAAAGCGGTGGGATCCTCCACGCGGCCGCGCACCGCCCGGATCCACCCGCGCTCGGACAGGATGACCGTGACCGGCTCACGCGCCACGAACGCTTCGAAAGCGCTGGCGTGGTCGATCGTCGGCGGGATTTCGAATGTGGAGCGGCGTGCGCCAACGGCCGTCGCCGGGCCCAGGAGCTTGCGCATGCCGCGCAGGCCCACGCCCACCAGCTTCCACTGTTCTTTTTCGGACCCCAGCAGGCCCTGAATGCTGTCGCGCTCCTGACAAAGCTCCTGATGCTCCCGCCGCAACTCCAGCTCTTCAAGGCTCGCCAACTGACGCAGGCGCGTGTTCAAGATGGCTTCGGCCTGCACCTCCGAGATCTCGAAGCGCTCGATGAGGCGCATCTTGGGCTGCTCTTCAAAACGGACGATCCGGATCACCTCGTCGAGATCCAGGAAGACAATCAGCAGCCCTTCAACCAGGTGCAGTCGTTGCTCGATCTTGGCCAGGCGGAAACGCGCCCGGCGGGCGAGAACCTCGCGGCGGTGGTCGAGGAAGGCGCGCAGAGCGGTCTTGAGGCCCATCACCTGGGGCGCGCCGGAGGCGTTCAGCACATTGATGTTGATCGGAAATCGGGTCTCCAGGTCGGAGAGCTTGAACAGGCTCTCCATCAGCACCTCCGGTTCGACGGTGCGGGCCCGCGGCTCCAGCACCAGCCTCACATCCTCGGCGGACTCGTCGCGCACGTCGCCGAGGAGCGGAGCCCTCTTCGACTCCACGAGGCTGGCCAGTTGTTCGATGAGATCGGCCTTGCGGACCTGATACGGGATCTCGCTGACGACGATGCGCCACAGCCCGCGCCCCAGATCCTCCTTGGTCCAGCGCGCCCTCAGCCGGACGCCGCCGCGCCCGGTTTCATAGGCCTCGCGCAGAGATTCGACCGGTTCGACGATCACTCCGCCGGTGGGGAAATCCGGCCCTGGCGCGCGGGCCATCAAATCGACCGTCGACGCGCCGGGCCGTTCAAGCAGCAGCAGGCAGGCGTCGAT
>DASXMK010000594.1:0-3561 GCA_036495705.1 Caulobacteraceae bacterium
CGTTGAGGTCGTGGGCGATCAGACGCGCGCCCAGCCAGGCCATCTCACAGCCAAGGCGCGGGTCGGATCGCGCCAGGTCGGCGAAGGCCTTGGCCGGCGGATAACGGCGCCAGTGCGGCGGCCCCAGGCGCGCCACCCGGCCACCCTCCTGATCGATCAGCACCGGGGCGCCGGCTCGGCCCACGCTGGAGCGCAAGGCCGCCACCAGGCGCCTCACCTGGTCTGGTGAGACCACATTGCGCCCGAACAGGATGAAGCCCCAGGGTTGGGCATCGGCAAAAAGGCCGCCTCGGCGTCGGTGAGCGCCGGGCCGGCGCAGCCGAATATCGCCCTACTGGTCACCGAACGAAGCAGGTCCTCCCGGCCGCGGTCAGCTTGGCGCACAGGGCTTGGGCGTCTTCGCGGGCGCCAAACCCTGTGATTGATGTCCGATAGAGGGTCGTGCCATCGCTCTTGGTGATCTGGGCCACGTGCTTGCCCTTGCCGGCCATGGCCCCCGGCTCCAGACCGGCGACGGCGTTCCAGCTCTTGTCGGCCAGCGCCGGCGAAGAAAAGGCGCCGATCTGCACCGCATAGCCGCCGGGCGCCGGACTGGCGCGCTTGGGCGTCGCCGGAGGAGGCGCAACCGGGGCCTCGGCCAGGAGGGTGTCGATGCTGGGCGACTTGGCGGCCGGCTTGGCGGGTTTGGCCGGCTTGACGACGGTGGGGACCGCAGAGGACTGCAAACCGGTCGTTGCGGCCATGGATGCGGTCACCGGCGCCGTCGGCAGGGTCTTGGCCGCGGAAGCCGCGACCACCGGCGCGGCCACGGTCGCAGGCGCAGCGGCGGCAATCGGCGCCGACGGCGGGCCGGGCCGCGGGGCCGGCTGCTCCGGCGGCGCGACGAATGCCGGCGCCGCGGGCGCGGCGTTGGGATCGTCCCTGTAGATGGAAAGACCGGAGGCCGGATCCACGGTTGGAGCCTGGGGTGGGGCGGCGACCCGCACGTCGCGCAACGGCGCGCCCACGGGCTCGGGCGGCCCGTCTGGAGAGCGGACGCCGCCCCGGTAGAGGTAGGCGACACCGCCGCCGACGCCAGCCAGGACCAGCAGGCTGAGGATCAGCGTGACCGGCATTGGGCCCCGGCGGGGGCGCGCGGCATAGCCGTCGAACGCCAGCGGCCGCTCGGTGGGGTCCCGGAGGGTGTTGGACATTGTGGCTCCCGAAGAACCGGCGGACCTAACGGTCCTGTCGGCAAAGGAATCGTTAACGGAAATGTAGTTGCGGGGTGATTCTCTTAAGAAAGCCTGACAAGGTTCAGACATAATTCGCCTTGATTCGGCTGTTTTTGCCAGTCCCGCGGGTGCGACTCAGGGCCACACGTCGAGGTTGAACAGACGTCGGTGCTCCTCGATGGCGTAGCGGTCGGTCATACCGGCGATATAGTCGCAGATTCCCCGCGCCCGGTCTGTTTCCTCCAAGTCGCGAACCCGCGCGAACCATTCGGCCGGAAGCACATCCGGCTCGGCCAGGAACAAAGCGAACATTTCCGCCAGGATGCGGCGCGCCTGGCTGCGGCTGCGGTTCACCCGCCAATGCCTGTACATGCGCTCGTGCAGGAAAGCGCGCAGGCGCGCCAGGTCCTCGGTCATCTCCAGGGAGAAGGCGACCAGCATGCCGCCCAAGGCGCGCACCTCGTCCGGGCTGGCGACGCCGGAGGCGGCGAGGCGCCGTTCGGTTTCGGCCAGGACGTCATTCACCATCTCACCGATCAGCCGCCGCACCGCCTCCAGGCGCACGAGCCTCGCGTCCAAATTGGGAAAGTCCCGGCGCACGCCGTTCAGCACCGGACCGATCAGCGGCACCGTCAGCAGTTCGTCGAGCTCGAACAAGCCAGCGTACAGCCCGTCGTCGACATCGTGGTTGTTGTAGGCGATGTCATCGGCGATGGCGGCGACCTGGGCTTCGGCCGACGGCCAGGTGGCCAGGCCCAGCCCGTATTCATCGTCATAGCGGACCACCTCGCGCCAGGCCGGTCGATCGGTCATGGCGGTGACAGGACCATTGTGTTTGACCACGCCTTCGAGAGCCTCCCACGTGAGATTGAGGCCGTCGAACGCCGGATAGCGCCGCTCCAGCCGAGTGAGCACGCTGAAGGTCTGGACGTTGTGGTCGAAGCCGCCGAAGGCGCTCATCCGTCTCTCCAGCTCCTCCTCGCCGGCATGTCCGAACGGCGGATGTCCGAGGTCGTGGCCGAGCGCGATGGCCTCGGCGAGGTCGGAATCGATGCCTAGCGCCGTGGCCAGGGAGCGGGCGATCTGGGCCACCTCGAGGGTGTGGGTAAGCCGGGTGCGGAAGTGATCGCCTTCGTGGGCGACGAACACCTGGGATTTTTCCTTCAGACGCCGGAAGGCCGAGGTGTGGATGATCCGGTCGCGGTCGCGGGCGAAGGGCGAGCGGGTGGCGCTCGGCGGCTCGGCGTAGCGACGCCCACGGCTGCGGGCGGGGTCTTCGGCCCAGGCGACCCTGGCGCCGCCACCAGCTGAATGCGGCATGGGCGATCCCATCGGAAGCGCCCCTTTGCCAAGAGGCCATGACAACATCATATAGAGCGCCGAACGCTCAAGCCATGACAGCCCCGGACATCACCCTCTCCGCCGCCGCGGCGCGGCGCCTGAACACCCTCTCCGGCCAGGAAGGCCGGCCGGTGATGCTGCGCGTGGCCGTGGACGGCGGCGGCTGCTCCGGTTTCCAGTACCGGTTCGATCTGGTGGACGGGGCCGAGGCCGATGACCTGACCATCGAGCGCGACGGCGCAGCGGCCGTCGTCGACGTGATCTCCCTGGCCCTGCTCAAGGGTTCGGAGATCGATTTCGTGGATGAGCTCGCGGCGGCGGAGTTCCGCGTTCGCAACCCCAACGCCAAGTCGAGCTGCGGCTGCGGCGTCAGCTTCTCCATCTAGCGCGCCTTAGGATGCGCATCGCCACCTGGAACGTCAATTCGATCAACGCCCGGCTGGACACGGTTCTGACCTGGTTCCAGGAGGCGTCTCCGGATGTGGCGTGCCTGCAAGAGATCAAGTGCGTCGATGACCGGTTCCCGCGGTTCGAATTCGAGGCCATGGGCTACAACGTCGCGACCCATGGCCAGAAAAGCTACAATGGCGTCGCCCTGATCTCGAAGACCCCGCTCGAGGACGTGCGCGCGGGTCTGCCCGGCGAAGACAGCGACGATCATGCCCGCTATCTGGAGGCGGTGGTCTCGGGACTCAATCCGGTGCGCGTGGCCTCCATCTATCTGCCCAACGGCAACCCCATCGGGACCGACAAGTTCGCCTATAAGCTGCGCTGGCTGGAGCGGCTGACGGCCCACGCCCGCTCGCTGCTGGCCCTGGAGGAGCCTCTGGCCCTGGCCGGCGACTACAACGTCATCCCCGAAAGCGCCGACGCCGACAATCCGGCCTCGTGGATGGGCGACGCTCTGTTCCAACCGGAGAGCCGGGCGGCGTTCCGCGGGCTGAAATGGCTCGGCCTTACCGACGCCTATATGGCCGCCGACGGAGCGCCCGGCGGCTACACCTTC
>DASXMK010000595.1:0-2842 GCA_036495705.1 Caulobacteraceae bacterium
GCATCGAGGTCGAGAACGTCCTCTACGACCATCCGGCGGTGATGGACGCCGCCCTGGTCGGCATCCCGCACAAGACCCTCGGCGAGGAGCCGGGAGCGGTGGTGACCTTGAAGCCGGGGGCCCAAGCCACAGAACAGGAACTGCGCGCCTTCGTCGCCGAACGCCTGGCGGCGTTCAAGGTGCCGGTGCGGGTGATCTTCTGGCCCGAGACCCTGCCGCGCAACGCCAACGGCAAGATCGTCAAGCCGGAACTGCGCAAGCTGTTCATGGACGAGGCCGCGGCCTGAGGCCGTTACCGTGTCCGATCTGCGTGAGCTTCTCGTCCAGTCCATGGGTGCGCGAGGCGATGGCGTCTCTGAAGATGTCTTCGCGCCACTGACCTTGCCCGGCGAACGCGTGCTGGCGCGGGTCGCCGGCGAGCGCGCCGAGCTGGTGCAGGTGCTGACCGCCAGTCCCGAACGCGTGCCCGCGCCTTGCCCGCATTTTGGGGAGTGCGGCGGCTGCGCCCTGCAGCATTGGGCCAGTGCGCCGTACCTGGCCTGGAAACGCGATCTCGTGCGCGCGGCCCTCGCCAGGGTTGGGCTCGAGACCGAGATTTTGCCACCGTTCGCCGCTCCGCCTGGCTCGCGGCGACGCCTGGCTCTGCATGCTCGCCGCGTGGACGGTCGCGCGCGCATCGGCCTCAAGGCGCGCCGTTCCTGGCGGCTGGTCCCAATGGAGCGTTGCGTGGTGGCCGACCCCCGTCTGATCTCGGCCTTGCCGACCCTGGCGCAGATTGCCGAACCCTTGCTCGACCATCCAAAGTCCGCCCCAACCCTGCACGTGACCGTGACCTTGACCGGGCTCGACGTCGACATAACCGGCGTGGAGCGCAGGGGCGGCGGGCCTTCGGCCGACGCCCGGGTCCGGGTGGCCGACGCCGCGGCGCGGGGCGATATCGCCCGCGTCAGCCTGACCGGGGAGACCGTCTACCAGGCGCGCGCGCCCCTGGTGCGGATCGGCCAAGCGACGGTGGAAATCCCGCCGGGGGCTTTTCTGCAAGCGGTCGGCGCGGCCGAGGCGGCGATGGTCGCATTCGCCCTCGAGGCGGCGGCCGGCGCACATCGGATCGCCGACCTCTACTGCGGCCTGGGCGCCTTCACCTTCCCGTTGGCGAGGCTGGCGCCGGTGAGGGCGGCCGACGTCTCGGAAACCGCCATCGCCGCCCTGGTCAAGGCGGTGGCCACCGCGCCCGGCCTCCGGGCCATCGAAGCCAGCGCCCGCGACCTCGAACGGCGACCGTTCCTGGCCCGGGACCTGAGGGGCATCGATACGGTGGTGATCGACCCGCCGCGGGCTGGCGCTGAGGCCCAGCACCGCGAAATCGCCGGCTCGGACTGCGCCAAGGTGATCGGCGTTTCGTGCAATCCGGCAACCTTCGCTCGTGACGCGCGCATCCTGGCGGACGGGGGCTTCAGCCTGCTGCGGGTGCTCCCCGTGGACCAATTCCTGTGGTCACCGCATATTGAGCTCGTGGCGCAGTTTTCACGGGAACGTCCTTGACCGCCGGCAGGCCAGAGCCGAGCGCCTTCGCGCCCGACCGATCGCTGCAAGCCGCCGGCGCGGCTGTGAAGGCGGCCTGGTGGACGCTCGCGGGCATGGCGGCGCGCCGACTGGCCGGGTCTCAAGGCGCGGCTGCGCCGGCGGTGACGCCCTCCGCCGAACCGGCGCCCAAGGGTTTTGTTCGCCGGGCATGGCTGGAAGCCTTCGAGAAAGACGGCCGCGACGTGGCTTTGGGCCTGTATCCGGCCATGGATGACGGCCCGGCCGATCCGGTGAAGGCGGTCTTGGCCGTCGTGGATTTGTTGAGCGATGCGCGCGTGGTCGAAGCCCGTCGGCGCCGCAATGGCGCCGCTGAGGCGCGGGCCGATGCGCCGCCTGGCCCTGCCTATCCGGCCTACTATCGCCAGAACTTCCATTTCCAAACCGGCGGCTGGTTCACCGCCGAAAGCGCGCGTCGCTACGAAGGTCAGGTGGAGACCCTGTTCGCCGGGGCGGCGGGGGCCATGCGTCGCCGGGCCCTTTCCCTGCTCGCGCAGGCATGGCGGGACCGCGACCAACGGGACCTGGCCGTGGCCGACATCGCCTGCGGTTCGGGAGGCTTCCTCAAGGATCTGGCGCGGGCCTTTCCGCGCGCCAAGGTGTTTGGCGCCGATCTTTCGCTAGCCTATCTCGAAGAGGCCCGGGCCCGCGCCGGCGCCAGCGTGGTGCAGGCCCAGGCCGAGCATCTGCCGTTTGCGGACGAATCTCTCGACGCGGTGGCCTGCATCTATCTGTTCCATGAACTGCCACCGGGCGTTCGTCCGCTCATCGCCGCCGAACTGGCGCGCGTGCTGAAGCCCGGAGGTCTGCTGGCGTTCGCCGATTCCATCCAGCCGCAGGATGAGCCACGGCTGGGGCGGTTGCTGCAGGTGTTCCCGGCCTATTTCCACGAACCGTATTATTCCGACTACGGAGCGTTAGATCTCGCCGCCCTGTTCGGCGAGCACGGCCTGGCCGAACGCGATCGCGATCGCGCTTTTCTGACCAAGGCGATCCTGTTCGAGAAGCGGAGTTTAGGCCCTAGCCCGGTGGCGGCGGCGAAGTGACTGTCTTCAGATAGGCGATCAGGTCGGTCCGGTCCTTGGGGTCGGACAGGCCGATGTAGGTCATCTTAGTGCCCGGGACCATGGCCCGGGGGTTGGCGATCCACTTGTCGAGGCTGGCCGCGTCCCAGGTGATCCCGAGCGCCTTGAGGCCATCGGAATAGGCGAAGCCCGGCGAGGTTCCGGCCTTGCGCCCGAACACCGCATAGAGATCGGGC
>DASXMK010000596.1:0-9456 GCA_036495705.1 Caulobacteraceae bacterium
CCACCGCCAGAATGGGGATGTCGTCGACCTCATCGGTCAGATAGCGATTGACCCCGACGATGATCTGGCGGCCGGAATCGATGCGGCCTTGCGTGCGCGCCGCCGCCTCCTCGATGCGCCGCTTGGGCAGGCCTTCGGAGATGGCCTTGGCCATGCCGCCAAGACCCTCGACCTCCTCGATGTGCTCCGAGGCCCGCGCGGCCAGGTCATGGGTCAAGCGCTCCACGAACCAGCTTCCGCCCCAGGGGTCGATAACGCGCGTGGCCCCGCTCTCGGCCTGGAGGAATAGCTGGGTGTTGCGGGCGATGCGGGCCGAGAAGTCGCTCGGCAGGGCCAGGGCCTCGTCCAGGGAGTTGGTGTGCAGGCTCTGCGTCTGGCCGGCCACCGCGGCCATGGCCTCCAGGGTGGTGCGCGGCACATTGTTGAACACGTCCTGGGCCGCCAGGCTCCAGCCGCTGGTCTGGGTGTGGGCGCGCAGCGACAGCGAGCGGGCGTCGGCGGGGGCGAAAAGCCGGCGCATCAGGCGCGCCCACAGCAGCCGCGCCGCACGCTGCTTGGCGATCTCCATGTAGAAATTCATGCCGGCGTTCCAGAAGAACGACAGCCTGGGCGCGAAGGCGTCGACGGTCATGCCCGCCGCCACTCCGGCTCGCACATAGTCCAGACCGTCGGCCAGGGTGTAGGCGAGTTCGAGGTCGAGCGAGGCCCCGGCCTCCTGCATGTGATAGCCGGAGATGGAAATCGAGTTGAACCTCGGCATCTCCTTGGCCGTGTAGGCGAAGATGTCGGAGATGATCCGCATCGAGGGCTCGGGCGGGTAGATGTAGGTGTTGCGGACCATGAACTCCTTGAGCACGTCGTTCTGGATCGTGCCCGACAGGCGGGCGTGGGCCACGCCCTGTTCCTCGCCAGCGACGATGTAGAGGGCGAGGATCGGCAGCACCGCCCCGTTCATGGTCATCGAGACGCTCATCTTCTCCAGCGGGATGCCGGAGAACAGGGTGCGCATGTCGAGGATGGAATCGATCGCCACCCCGGCCATGCCGACGTCGCCCTTCACCCGCGGATGGTCGGAATCGTAGCCGCGATGGGTGGCCAGATCGAAGGCCACGGAAAGGCCCATCTGGCCGGCGGCGAGATTGCGCCGATAGAAAGCGTTGGACTCCTCGGCGGTGGAAAAACCGGCGTACTGCCGCACCGTCCACGGATTGGTGCGGTACATGGTCGGATAGGGTCCGCGCAGGAACGGCGCGATGCCTGGCCAGCCGCTCACGAAGTCGAGGCCCTGGACGTCCGCCGGCCCATAGCTGGCCTTGATCTCCAGGCCTTCGGCCGTCAGCCACGGCTCGCCTTTGGCGGCGGGGGCCGGCGGAGGCGATTCCGCGCCCTCGAACGGCAGGTGGGCGAAATCCGGAAAACCGGTCACCGGGCGAGGTCCTCCAAGGCGATCGGCGTTAGCGGCGGGCAGGTGCTGTCCGGGCCCGGCAAACGCGCTTCCGGGGCTGGGGGCGCCGCGAAGGCGGCTTCCTCGATGGCGGCCGCCCGGCTCTCGGCGGCTTGAAAATCGGTCACCCCTATCAGCCGCAAGGCCCCGGCCGCGAGGTCGGCTTTCAACTGCTCACGGGCCGTCCCGACCTCACCGGCGACCACGCCCTCGCGCAGGGCGCCGATTAGGCCGCCAGCCGCCTCGATGGCGTTGAACCGCGCCCAGGCGGCGCGCGCCAGCTCGACGGACAGAGCCTCGAACGCTCCAGATCCGGCTGTCGGGTCGGCGACCGCCCCCAGGTGGCCTTCGTCCATAAGGATCAGCTGGGTGTTGCGGGCCATGCGCCGGGCGAAGGCGGTGGGAAGGCCGAGCGCATCGGTGAAAGCGCCAAGGATGATGGCGTCGGCGCCGCCGATCGCCGCCGCGGCGCTGGCGGCGGTGAGGCGGATCATGTTGCTCCACGGTTCGGTCCGGGTGAGCATGCGTCGCGACGAGCGCGCCTCGATCCTCGCCGGCATGGGGGCGCCAAGAGCTCCGCTGAGCCGGGCCCAGGCCATGCGCGCCGCGCGCAGCTTGGCGATGGAGATCAGGGGGTCGGCGTCGACGGTCAGGCCGATGACGGTCGTCGCCAGCGCTTGCTCGGCGTCCAGTCCCGCCCACGTGAGCGCTTTGGCATAGGCCAGGGCCGAGGCCAGGGCGAAGGCCAGTTCCTGCGCCGGCGTCGCGCCGGCTTCATGGGCCACGGTCCCGGAGGCCAGGAAAAAGCTGGCCCGGGGATGGATGGGAGCCAGGCGCGCGGCCAGGGTGGCGGCGGCGATGAGATGGTTCTCGATCGGCCCGGGACTGGTCCCGCGGACGGCGAAGGCCGAGAGGGGATCGAGGTGGAAGGCGAGCGGCGCGGCCGGCGAGCCCTTGGCCGCCGCGCTCAGCCAGTCGCCCGCCTTCGGACCCAGGAACCCAGCGTCCAGGGCGACCGGCGCGACATCGATCAGCACCTCGTCCAGGATCTGCGCCAGGGCTTCCGCGGAGCCGACAGCCACCCCTTCGCCACCACCACCGTCTACGGCGATGACTATCGAGGCGGCCCCGCCGGCGAGATCCTCGATGATGGCGTCATGAGCACGGGCAGGAATCGGATGGCGCATGTGGGTGCGGATATCCCACGGCCGTTCGCCCCCGCGCGGCGCCGCGGCCAAAGCCGGCGACGAGGAGGCCGCTTCGTAGAGCGGCAAAATCTCCAGGCCGTCAGGCCCTGGGCTCACCAGGGAGTCGGCCGAGGCTCCCTTCAAGGTCCGCGCCACCAGCCCCAGCCACTGCGCCTCGGTGGCGGGCGGGAAGTCATCGGCGAGAGGCGTGTCGGCGGACAAGCGCGTAAGGGCTCCGGTTCGGCGCTCTGTTGCAGCCCTTCCGAAGGGTCAGGTCAAGCGAGCCCTCCCGTTGCGCGGGCGTTCCGTTTGGGCGTATGCGCATTGCCTAATCCCTAGTCAGCCGATTGTTTTGGCATGCTCTCGCAACGCGGCCGCTACGCGCTCAAGGCCTTGCTCAACCTGGCCCGGGGCGGGGAAGGGCCCAAGGATGTCGGCCGGATCAGCGCCGAGGAGCAAATCCCGCGCAAATTCCTCGAAGCCATCATGTCCGATCTGCGCCGGGCGAGGCTGGTGGAAAGCACGCGCGGCAAGCTCGGCGGCTATCACCTGGCCCGGCCGGCCGGCGACGTCACCTTCGGTGAAGTCATGCGCGTGACCAACGGGCCGCTGGCGCTCATCCCCTGCGCCAGCCGCGCCTTCTATCGCCGTTGCGAGGACTGTCCGGACGAGACCGCCTGCATCCTGCGCCGGATCATGGCTTCCGTGCGCGATGAGGTTTCGGAAATCCTTGACCGCACGACCTTGGCCGACGCCCTGGCCTCGCCGGCGCTCGCCAACGACCTTGGCCGGATCACGGCCGCCGTCCCAACCAAGGAAGATCACCATGCGACTTAAGGCCCCGCGCATTCCGCCGCTGGATTTGGAGACGCTCGATGCGCCTCAGCGTGAGGCCATCATGGGCCTGCTGGGTGGGGCGCCCCCGATCAACATCTTCCGCACCCTGGCTCACGCGCCCAAGGCTCTGGCGAGGTTCCTGGAATGGGGCGGCTATGTGCTGTCGCGGCGAAACAGCCTGCCAGCGCGGGAGCGGGAGATCGTCATCCTGCGCATAGGGTTCTTATGCCGCTCGGGCTATGAATTCACCCAGCATAAGCGCATTGGCTTGGAGGCGGGGCTCACCGAGGCCGAGATCGAGGCCATCAAGCGCGGCGCCGACGCCCCAGGCTGGACGCCGGCCGAGCAGGCCCTCATCCGCGCCTGCGACGAGTTGCACGGCGACCAGTTCATCGGCGAGGCGACCTGGGCGGCGCTTGGCGAGGACTTCGATGAGAAGCAGCGCATGGACCTGGTGTTCACCGTCGGCCAGTACACCCAGGTGTCAATGATTCTGAACACCTTCGGGGTCCAGCTGGACGCGGGTCAGACCCTGGATCCCGATCTCGCGGCCTACTAGCGATGGCTGGCCGGCTCGAGGGTAAGTGCGCCATTGTGGTCGGGGCCGGCCAGACTGCCGGCGAGACCATCGGCAACGGCCGCGCGGCCGCGCTCTTGTTCGCCCGTGAAGGGGCCAAGGTCTTCTGTGTGGACCGCATCGAGGAGCGGGCGCAGGCGACCGCGGCGGAGATCATCGGGGCCGGCGGCGAGGCCGTGGCTTTCCCCGCCGATATTGCCCGGGCGGCGGACTGCGCGGCCCTGATCAAGGCCGGGGCCGAGGCGTGGGGCCGGCTCGATATTCTGCTCAACAACGCCGGAATCGGCGGGGGCGACGGCCCGGCTCACCTTGTCGAAGCCAAGGCGTGGGAGCGGATCCTGACGGTCAACCTCACCGGCATGCTGTGGACGATCAAAGCGGCGCTGCCGATCATGCGCGGGCAGGGGGCCGGCGTCATCGTCAACATCTCGTCCCTGGCCTCGGTCGCTGGCGGCAACCAGGTCGCCTATGAAGTGTCCAAGGCTGGGGTCAACCGCCTGACCACCAGCGTCGCCCAGTCCAACGCCCGCCATGGAATCCGCTGCAACGCCATAGCCCCGGGCCTGATGGACACGCCCATGGCGGTCACGGGCATCGCAGAGGCCAGCGGCCGTTCGACCGCCGAGGTGCGGACTGAGCGCGACCGCCGCGTGCCCCTGGGCGGCAAGATGGGCACGGCCTGGGACACGGCCTACGCCGCCCTGTTCCTGGCCTCGGATGAGTCGCGCTTCATCACCGGCGTGATCCTGCCGGTGGATGGCGTCATGGGCGTGCGCATCGGCTGAGGCGCGGCGCTTCGTGGAGCCAGGGCGATCGTCAGGAGCGCTGCTGCGATACGTGTCATGGCCCCCCACAGAGCGGACAAGTCAATGCATGGGGTTAGAGTGAGGAAATCGCTGAACATTGACCTCGGCCCATGGCAAGCCTAGTCTTCGCCGGCAAGCTGCTGACTCGCCTGTTCACCGCTGGGCGGCTGTTTATATAATTGTTAAGGTGAGGGCTTACATATACTTGCCAAGGGATGGCGCTGAACACGACGGCCCCGTGTTGAGGAGATGACATGGACCCCGAAGTAGCTCAAGACGGCGAACACAAGCCGGAAGTTCATCATCACAAGCCCCGGCATATCGCCGAAAAGCTGGAATCCTACGTGGTCGGCGCGATGGCGATTGTGGGGGCGATACTGCTGGTGGTTCTGATTTACTATTTCATGCAGACCGGGACCGCGACGCCCAGCTGGATGCGCTGAGTCGCCTCAGCGACTCACAGATTGAGAGAATACCCCGCCGAGCGAACCGTGCGGATGGGGTCCTCGCCGGTGGTGGCGCAGAGTGCGCGCCGCAGTCTGCCGATGTGCACGTCGACCGTGCGCGTTTCCACATAGACGTCCGAACCCCAGACCGCGTCCAGCAACTGTTCGCGTGAGAACACGCGGCCGGGATGGCGCATGAAATGATCGAGCAAGCGGAACTCGGTGGGACCCAGATGCACCTCCATCCCGGCTCGGCGGACGCGATGGGCGACCCGGTCTATGCTGATGTCGCCCTGGCGCACCTGGTCTTCGGCGAGGCCTGGGCGGATGCGGCGCAGCACAGCCCGGATGCGCGCCGTCAGTTCGGTCATCGAGAACGGCTTGACCACATAGTCGTCGGCGCCGGTGTCCAGCCCGCGAATGCGGTCGCTCTCTTCGCCACGCGCCGTCAGCATGACGATCGGCAGATTGCGGGTCTGCGAGCGCTGGCGCAGGCGACGGCAGACCTCGATGCCTGAGACCGTCGGCAGCATCCAGTCGAGCACCACCAGATCCGGCTGGCGCTCGTCGATCTGAATCAGCGCCTCCTCGCCGTCGGCGCAGACGGCGACGCCGTAGCCTTCCTTCTCGAGGTTGTATTGCAACAGAGTGGCCAGGGAATCTTCGTCCTCCACCACCAGAATGGCGGGGGCCGCCGCGCGCCTGGGCTCAACGGTCATGATGCTCCAGGGCGTCCGACTTGGGCCGCTCGTCGGTCAACGGCACGCCGGTGATCTCATAGTGCAGGGTCTCGGCGATGTTGGTGGCGTGATCGCCGATGCGCTCGAGATTTTTGGCTACGAACAACAGATGGGCGCAGGCCGTGATCATGCGCGGATCGCCCATCATGTAGGTCAGCAACTCGCGGAAGATCGCATCGTAGTGTTCGTCGATCTCGTGGTCGAGCATCCACACGCTGATGGCTCGATCGACCTCGCGCGTGGCCAAGGCGTCGAGGACCTCCTTGAGGCGCAAAGCCACCAGTTCCCCCATGCGCTCGATCGAGCTGGTCACCGGCGTCAGGGGCTCGGACTCGGCGATGGCCAGGGCGCGCTTGGCGATGTTCTTGGCCAGATCTCCGCAGCGTTCGAGATCGCCGCTGATCTTGATCGCGGCCACGGTCCGGCGCAGGTCGTCAGCCACCGGCTGGCGCAGGGCGATGAGCCGGATCGCCTTCTGCTGGATATCGGCCTCCATGGCGTCAAGGCGTGCGTCGCGTTCGATCACTGCTTCGGCGAGGCCGAGCTCCTGATCGGCGATCGAGCGGATGGCGTCAGCGACTTCGGCTTCCGCCAGGCCGCCCATGCGCGCCAGTTCGGCTGTGATCGCGTCCAGCTCGGCGTCATAGGCTCGTACGGTATGTTCCATGGCCGCTCTCAGACGCTTCCCGCCAAGGCTGTGGTTGCCATGACTCTATAAGGGGATTGTGACACCTCGGGTCAGCCGAAACGACCGGTTATGTAGTCGGATGCGCGCCCGGTGACGGGCTTGGTGAACATGCTCCCGGTTTCGCCGAACTCCACCAGTTCGCCCAGATACATGAACGCGGTGTAGTCGGAGAGCCGGGCCGCCTGCCCGAGATTGTGGGTGACGATCACGATCGTGTAGTCGGCCTTGAGCTGGGTGACCGTCTCTTCGAGTTTGGCGCTGGAAATCGGATCGAGGGCCGAGGTGGGCTCGTCCAGAAGCAAGACCTCGGGACGGACGGCGATGCAGCGGGCGACGCACAGCCGTTGCTGCTGGCCCCCGGACAGACCCAATCCGGAGGTATGGAGCTTGTCCTTCACCTCGTCCCAGAGCGCGGCCCGGCGCAGGGAGTCTTCGACCCGGTCGTTCATGTCTGCGCGCCCGAGGTTCTCGTAGAGCCTGACGCCGAAAGCGACGTTGTCGTGGATCGACATCGGAAACGGCGTCGGCTTCTGGAACACCATGCCGATGCGGGCGCGCAGCAGCGACAGATTGATCCTGGAGCCCAGGATATCTTCGCCATCGAACACGATCTTGCCGGTGGCTTTCTGCCCCGGATAGAGGCCATACATCCGGTTCAGGGTGCGCAGCAGGGTCGACTTGCCGCATCCCGACGGACCGATCATGGCGGTGACGGCATTGTGCGCCACCGACATCGAAACCGCCTTCAGGGCGTGGCTCTTGCCGTAGAAAAAGTCGAGATTCTGAATGTCGATCTTGATGCGGTCGGGCTCAATGGCGATCACCGAGGTGTCGCGGTCCACGGGTGAGCCGGGCCGGGCCCCGGGAGGCGCGGTCTCCTGGGCGGAGCCTGGCGTCGGCACGGGCTCTTGGCCAGAGACGGGCGGTGGCTCGGTCCCCTGGGAGGAGGCGGGCGGCGCGAGATCGGTCATGACGACTTTATGTCCCTGGAGACGATGCGGGCGATAATGGTCACGGTGAGCACCGAGGCGGCGATGATCAAGGCCCCCGCCCAGGCCAGGTGATTGAGGTCGGTGTAGGGCGTCAGGGCGAACTGGAAGATCACCACCGGCAGATTGGCCATTGGCCGGGTCATATTCCAGCTGAAGAACTGGTTGTTGAGGGCGGTGAACAGGAGCGGCGCGGTTTCGCCGCTGATCCGGGCGAAGGCCAGCAGGGCGCCGGTGAGGATGCCGCTCGACGCCGAACGCCACAGCACGGTGCGCACCACGTGCCAGAACGGCGAGCCGAGGGCCACGGCCGCCTCGCGCAAGGTAGTCGGCTGGAGCTTGAGCACGTCCTCGGTGGTCCGGGTGATGATCGGCATCGCCAGAAGCGCCAGGGCGACGGCTCCGGCGATTCCGGAGAAGCCCTTGAACGGCGCCACCAGGATCTCATAGACGAACAAGCCGACCAGGATCGATGGCGCCGACAGCAGGACATCGTTGAGGAACCGCACGACGTGGCCATAGTGGGCGTCGCCGGCGTATTCGGCCAGCCAGGTGCCGGCCATCACGCCCAGGATGAGGGCGATGACCATGCCCAGCGCGCACATCATGATCGAGCCGACGATGGCGTTGATCAGACCGCCGGGAGAACCGGCGGCCGGCGTCGACATGGTGAAGACCTTGGCGTTCAGGCCCCCGACCCCCTGGCTCAGCAACGAGAGCAGGATCAGCGCCAAGGCGATGAGCGCGATCGCGGTCACCGCGAAGCAGAACGACACGAACACGACATTGGCGAAGTGGCGGCGGCTGACGCGGGCAGTGGAGAGCGCCATGGCTAGACCGTCGCCGGGTTGCGCAGCAGCAGGCGCGCCAGCGCCAGCACGACGAAGGTGATGAGGAACAGCACCAGGCCGAGGGCTATCAAGGCCGAAGCCTGCATGCCGCTGGCCTCGTTGAACTCATTGGCGATGGTGGAGGCGATGGTCGATCCGGCGTCGAACAGGCCCTTGGGGAAATCGTGCGAATTGCCAATGATGAAGGTCACCGCCATGGTCTCGCCAAGGGCCCGGCCAAGTCCCAGCATCACCGCTCCAATGGCGCCACGACGGATGTAGGGCAGGGTCACCTTCATCACCACCTCGCCGGTCGTCGCGCCCAGGCCATAGGCGCTCTCGCGCACCTGAGCGGGGACGGTGAGCAGGAGCTCGCGCAGGGTCGCGGCCATGAACGGCAGAATCATGATCGCCAGGATGATCGATGCGGCCAAGATGCCGGAGCCGTTGGGAATGCCCGTGACCAGGTCCGCCCAGAAGGTTCCGGCCGGAGCCGCGTTCATGGCCGGAATCTCGACCCATTTGGCGAACACCGGCGCGAAGACGAACAACCCCCACATGCCGTATACAATCGAGGGTATGCCGGCCAGGAGCTCGACTGCCGTGCTGACCGGCCGGCGCAACCACTGCGGGCACAACTCGACCAGGAAAAAGGCCACGCCGCCGGCCACCGGCAGCGCCATGGCCAGAGCCAGGGCTGACGTGATCAGGGTGCCGACGGTCGGACCGGCCGCGCCGTAGACGTCCTGCACCGGGTCCCAGGTGACATTGGTCAGGAACCCAAAGCCGAATTTTGAGATCGCTGGCCAGCCGCCGATCGTCAGGGCGACGAGCACGCCGCCGAGAGCGGCCAAAAGAGCGGTCGCCGCAGCGAAGCAAGCCGCGTGGAACAGCGGCTCGAAGGCCGAGCCC
>DASXMK010000597.1:0-5385 GCA_036495705.1 Caulobacteraceae bacterium
AACGTCGCGCCGCCGCCACCTCCTCGCCGCCGTAGCCGGACTGGAAGCCGCGCTGTTGGCGGTCGTAGAGCGAGGGAGCGATGGTCTCGTAGCCATCCTCGGCGAAGCCGTCCGCCAGCTCGCGGATGTGGTCGGTGACCCCGAAGATCTCCTGGATCACGATCAGGCCGCCGCGCCGCGCATCGCTCGCCGCCTCGCGCCAGGCGCCGAAGCGAAAGCCGTCCTGCGGGCTGGTGAGTTCGACGCGCTCAGCCATCAGACATTGAACCGGAAGTTCATGACATCGCCTTCGCGCACTACATAGTCGCGCCCTTCCGACCGGAGGCGTCCGGCCTCGCGCGCGCCGGCCTCGCCGTTCAGCCGCACATAGTCGTCATAGGCGATCACCTCGGCGCGGATGAAGCCCTTCTCGAAGTCGCTGTGGATCACACCGGCCGCCTCGGGCGCGGTGGCCCCCACCGGGATGGTCCAGGCCCGCGCCTCCTTGGGCCCGGCGGTGAAATAGGTCTGCAGGCCGAGCAGGGCGTAGGCCTCGTGGATCAGGCGGTCGAGACCAGGCTCGGCCAGGCCCAGGTGATCCAGGAACTCGGCCCGCTCGTCGGGCTCGAGCAGAGCGATCTCGCTCTCGATCCGGGCCGAGATCACCACCGTCTTGGCCCCCTCGCGGGCGGCGCGCTCGGCCAGCTGCGCCGAAAGGGCGTTGCCGCTGGCCGCCGCGGCCTCCTCGACATTGGCCGCCACCAGCACCGGCTTGGTGGTCAGCAGCTGCAGCATGCGCCAGGCCTTGGCGTCGTCCTCGGCCACCTTGGCGGCGCGCGCCGGGCGGCCGGCGCGCAATTCGGTGAGGGCAAGATTGGCCAGGCGCAGGGCCTGGACCGCGTCCTTGTCGCCGCCCTTGGCGCGTTTTTCCATCGCCGTCAGCCGCCGCTCCAGGCTCTCGAGATCGGCCAGCATCAGTTCCGTGGCGATGATGTCCAGATCGCCGAGGGGGTCGACCCGGCCTTCGACGTGGCTGACATCGTCGTCCTCGAAACAGCGCGCCACCAGAGTGATGGCGTCGCAATCGCGGATATGGCTGAGGAACTGATTGCCCAGACCTTCGCCCACCGCCGCCCCGCGCACCAGGCCGGCGACATCGACGAAGGTGATGCGAGCGGAGATGATCTCCTTGGACCCGGCGATCCTGGCCAGCACGGCAAGGCGCGGCTCGGGCACGGCCACCTCGCCGACATTCGGCTCGATGGTGCAGAACGGGTAATTCGCCGCCTGCGCCGCCGCGGTCTGGGTCACGGCGTTGAACAGGGTCGATTTGCCGACGTTGGGCAGGCCGACGATGGCGACCTTCAGCGCCATGGCCTCACGAGCCGGCCACGGCCTTGGCCGCCAGTTCGCGCCAATGGCGGCCCTCGCGGCGGAACTGCGGGCTGGCCTTGGCGATGCGACCGTCCATGTCGGCGATCACCTCCTGAGCCTCCTCGCGGCGGCCCTGCCGGGCCAGGAAGGCGGCATAGCGGCCAACCCCCTCCAGGCCAGGCAGACGTCCCGCCGCCCACTCATAGGCACGGTCAGCCTCGGCGATGCGCCCCAGCCCCTCGTAGGCCCGGCCGAGCGCCAGGGCCGCCGGTGGGGTGCGCCCGCGTTCACCGTCCTCGCCCAGCTTCTCCAGCAGTTCCAGTGCCTCGCCATGCCGGCCAAGCTCGATCAGGGCCACGGCGCGCCCGAGCAGCAAGGCCGGGTCCTCGGCGTGGATCCCCTGCGCCGCCTGGGCGAACAGATATTCCGCCTCGCCGTGACGCCCGAGCGCCGCGGCCGCCTTGGCCAGGCGCATGCGGTTGTGCACGGTGGGGCTGTCCTGGCAGGCGCTCGTCGCGGCCCGGTACTCGCGGGTAGGGTCCATGGCTTCGCGCGCGCTCTGGCCCAGGCGACGGGCCGACGGGCTGCCGGTCATCGACGGCACGACCACGGCAGCCAGATACACCAGGCCGCCGAGCCAGGGGATCATCAGGATGATCCACAGCCAGAACATCGACTGGTTGGTGCGCACCACGTGCACGCACAGGACGATCGAGAACAGCAGAGAGATGCCGAATACGCCCAGCATCGTTCAGGGCTCCTCGCGGCGCGGATCGTACTTAACGGCGGGGGCGAGGCGCATGACCTCGGCCTGATAGCGCTCGTCGTCGCCCACCGCCAGCAGGGGGGCGGCCTCGGCGCAGGCGGCGATCAGCGCCGCCATCCAGGGAATGTCGACCTTGTGGAAGTCCGACAGCACGTGACCCATCACCAGGTCTTTGTGGCCGGGGTGGCCGGCGCCCAGGCGGGCGCGGCGGAAATCCGGGCCGATGCGGCCGACGATGGAGCGGATGCCATTGTTGCCCGCCGCCCCGCCGCCGGTCTTCATCCTGAAACGGCCAGGCGCGAGGTCGATCTCGTCATAGAACACCACCACGTCGGCGGCAGAGAGCTTGTAAAAGCTCAGCGCCTCGCCGACGGCCTTGCCGCTGTCGTTGTAATAGGTCTGCGGCTTGAGGATCAGCGCCCGCACGCCGCCCTGCGGGGTTTCGATGGTCCCCTCGCGGGTGAGGCCGGCAAAGCGCGAGCGCTCGCGCTCGAAGTTCCAGCGGCGGGCGATCGCGTCGACCGTCATGCGCCCGAAGTTATGGCGGTTTTTGGCGTATTCCGGCCCCGGATTGCCCAGCCCCGCGAGGATCAGCATCGGTCAACAGCCCCCCTCCCGGCGATCGCCGGGCCTCCCCCCAAAGGGGGGAGAGAAGGAACGGGTCTTATTCGGCTTCCTCTTCGGTGGCTTCGGCCTCGACTTCGCCTTCGCCGGCCGCTTCTTCCTCTTCCTCGATCATCGCCGAGGACGAGGCGATCGAGGCCACGGTGGCGTCGCGGTGGTAAGCGGTGAGTTCAACGCCCTCGGGCAGCGAAAGCTCGGCGGCGCGCACCGAATCGCCGATCTCAAGGCCGGTGAGGTCGATGACGATCTCTTCGGGGATCTTGTCGGCCGGGACCATGAGTTCGACGGCGTGCAGATTGACGTTCAAGGTTCCGCCGCGCTTCAGGCCCGGCGAATCGTCGTGATTGCGGAAGCTCACCGGCACTTCGATGCTGATCAGCTGGCCGACCTCGACCCGGTAGAGGTCGAAATGCAATGGCGAGTCGGTCACCGGGTCAAACTGCACGTCCTTGGCGATGACCGGCTGGACTTCGTCGCCGTACTTCAGATTGACCAGGTGGCCCAGCAGCTTGCCGGTGTGCAGCGCCTTGTGGAACTCGCCGAACTTGACCGCGATCGGCACCGGGCCCTGGGCCCCGCCGTAAAGGATCCCGGGCACCAGCCCTTCGCGGCGCACGGCGCGCGCGCCGCCGGCGCCGGTGCGCTCGCGCACCTCCACGTTCAGAACGATATCGGCCATGGCCTCGCCTCAGAAAAAATGCCGCCGCGCGCCAAGGCGCTGGGCGTGCGGACGCCCCAAGGGCCCCGCTCGAAAATAGGGTGCGGCTCGATACACGAAGGTGGCCCGCGATGCAATTAAGCCGGCGACTCTGCATAGCCCGCGTAAGAGTCTCTCAAGGTGGCGTGGTTGAGCAGCATCTCGGCCAATAGATGCTCGCCCACGGCGTCGAAGATGCGGCTGCGCACCCAGTATGACTCCGTCCGTCGGCTTTCCGACAAGGCGACGATCTCCCGTCGGATGACATAGTCCTCGCCGACGAACAGCGGCCCGTGAATCATGCGGATCTCCTGGTCGGCGAACAACCCCACGGCCGGTCCTTTGACCGGGAACCGGGCCTTGCCGCTGGAATATTCCGCCAGCACGCTGACCATCTCCAACGGAATGATCGGCCGGCCCCAGGGCGAGGCTCCGGCATACCAGGGCGAAGGCTCGGTGATCACCGCCAGCTTCTCGGCCAGGGAGAATGGATAGAGGGCGCCCATGTGCTGGTCCGGGTCCATGCGCACGCGCTCGTCCTCGGCTCCTTTCATGCCGACCGCCAGGCCGGCGAGAATGACCAGGCGTTCCGGCGGACGCAGGGCCACCAGGCGGGTTTCGAGCAGAGTTTCGCCGGGCCCCAGGCTGGCGCTGGCCTCAAGCACCGGCGTGCCGTCGGCCTTCTCAGCCCAGGCGCGGGTGCGGCTGAGGCCGTCGGCCGGGAACTCGGCGAAGGCGCCGACCTCTTCGCCTTCGACCACCATGTTCTGATAGTGGGCCGAGAAGCATCCGCGTTCGAACCAGGCCTTGCCCCAGATGCGTTCGAGCAGGGGAGTGAACTGACTGAAGTGCGTCGGGCCTTCGATCGGCCCGGCCCGGAAACCGAGCCTCTCGGCCATGGCGTCGTCGTGCAGCGAGGCGTGGCCGCCGTATTCCTGGTCGGCCAGCATCTGGCGCGGCCGGCGCAGCGGCCCGGCCAAGGTCAGGGGCGTGGTGAAGCCGATCAACGCTTCCTCCCGCAACTCAAGGTTAGCGGGGCCAAGCCAGCATGCCGTTTCGGCCAGCGCAAGCGGGGCGCTGCGGCCGACCAGGTCCGATAATCGCCAGCCGCGCCCTGGCCCTCATGGCATGGTCGCTCCTGACAGCAGGAGAGATCGTCATGGTTTCCATTCGCAGGGAAATCCCGCTCGCCGCCGCCCCGGACGCGGTGTGGGACGTGGTGCGCGACGTTGGCGCGGCGCACACCCGCTTTGCGCCCGGTTTCGTGGTCGATGTGGTGATGGAGACGGGCGCGCGCGTCGTCACCTTCGCCAACGGCCTGGTGGCGCGCGAGGTGATCGTCGATATCGACGATCACGCCCGCCGCCTGGCCTATTCCGCTCGCAGCGAGCGGCTGGAGCACCACAATGCCTCGTTCCACGTCATCGCCGAGGGCGCCGGCAGCCGCCTGGTGTGGATCGCCGATGTCCTGCCCGAAGCGGCAGCGGTCACCGTCGGCGCCATGATGGATGACGGGATCAGAGCGGCCGGGGCCGCCCTGGACCGCGTCGGCTAGCCTCTGCGAGCCCGACGCACGGGGTGTTCCGGGCGCGGCTTCTCGGCCCTGAAGGTCACGATCGGACCTATCGCCGGAGGCTCCGCCGGCAGGGAAAGGCCGGCGTTCCTGACCATGCAGGCGCCGGTGTCCATCATGGCGTGCTGACCGGCGCAGAAGATGTCCTCATAATTCGGCTTGGCCACGGCCAGGCACTGATTGAGGTTGAGCTTGGCGATGTGCAGACAAATGTTCGTGGGCTCGTCCGCCGCCAGTCCCGCCAGGCGGTCGTACAGCTCGTCGCTGGCCTCGCCCAGGGCTGCGATGGCGGCCAGCTGCACCGCCTTGGCCACCAGCGGCGTATAGGGCGGGGCCAGGTCGCCGCCGCTGACCCGCAAGGGCGCGGCCCCG
>DASXMK010000598.1:0-2556 GCA_036495705.1 Caulobacteraceae bacterium
CTAGAAAGGTCCGGCCTGAAGCGCCCAGACCACCGTCCCCACCAGTGCCGCAAACAACAGCGCCGGGCCGTTGCCGAACAGGAAATCCACAGGCGTGGCTCGCGCACTGCGAGCGTCGTTCCTAGTCAACTCTACCCCCTCGACCCAAGCCCAAATCATGGGCGGTCCGAGGCATAGTTGACGTCTGGGTCGGTTGTCGAGGGGTTAACGCGGCCAAAGTCCGCATATCCGCGTTACGCTCGGCGGAGGTGTAAGCATGATCGCCAGTCTGATCGCCGCCGTGGTGCTGACCGGGCCGGCCGCCTTCGGCGACTGGAATCATGACGCCCCAGGGGTCACCCGCCGCATCACGCTTAAGGACCTGCCCGCCCCCGGCGCCAGCCCCAGTGGCTTCGCCCCGCCGGAGATCGTCAAGCGTCCGGCCGGGGCCCGGCTAGCGGTCCCGCCGGGATTCACGGTCAGCGCGTTCGCCCAACTGGAGCGGCCCAGGCAACTGCGCGCCGCCCCCAATGGCGATGTCTTCGTCGCCGAGACCGAGGCCGGCCGGATCGCCGTGCTGCGGGCCCTCGACGGGGCGCCCAAGGCGGCTGCCAACCAGACCTTCGCCACCGGCCTCGATCGCCCCTTCGGCCTGGCTTTCTACCCGCCCGGCCCCAATCCCCAGTGGCTGTATGTCGCCAACGTCAACGCCGTGCTCCGTTTCCCGTATCGTAATGGCGATGTGAAACCGCGCGGCGCCGCGCAAGTGATCGTGCCGCGCCTGGCCGCCGGCGCGCGGGGCCACACGACCCGCGACGTCGCCTTCTCTCCGGACGGACGGTGGATGTACGTCTCGGTCGGCTCCGGCTCCAACGACGCCGAGGGCATGCCGCGCAAACCCCTGGCCGACGCCAAGGCCTTCGACGCCGCCCATGGCCCCGGGGCGACGTGGGACACCGAGGCCGACCGCGCCGATGTCCTGATCATGACCCCGAAGGGGCAGGGCCGGCGCGTACTGGCCGCCGGCCTGCGCAACTGCGTGACCATGGCCGTGCAGCCGAGCGGGGTGGTGTGGTGCGCGGTCAACGAGCGCGACGGCATGGGCGAGGATCTGCCCCCGGACTATGTCACCCGCGTGCGCGACCACGCCTTCTACGGCTGGCCGTGGTTCTATCTCGGCGACCATCCGGACCCGCGCCACCAAGGCGAGCGACCCGACTTGGCCGGCAAGGTCGCCGTTCCCGACGTCCTGATCCAGGCTCATTCGGCCCCGCTGGGCATGGCCTTCTACACCGCCCGCAGCGGGCCGGCGGCGTTCCCGGCGCCGTACCGAGGCGATGCCTTCGTCGCCCTGCACGGCTCGTGGAATCGGGCGCGGCGCACCGGCTACAAGGTCGTCCGCCTCACCCTCAGCAACGGCGCTCCCACCGGCGAATACCAGGATTTCCTGACCGGCTTCGTGGCCGGCGCGCAGGGGGTGTGGGGACGGCCGGTCGGGGTGACCGTGGCCCATGACGGAGCGCTTCTGGTCAGCGATGACGGCGGCGGGATCGTCTGGCGCGTGGCCGCGAGCGCGAAGTGACGGCGACTAGAACCGGCCCAGCTGCAATCCCGCCACCACCGCCGCCATCAGGGCGGTGAACGTCAGGGTCGAGGCGCTGACGAACAGACGCTCGGCCCACGGGGCCTTGGCGGTGGCTTTCGGTCGGGCTCTTGGCATGTCGCTCTCCAGACAAGTGCTGTCGGCTGTAGTGTGCTGGATTTGAAGTTCGCCGCATTCAGGGGTCGGGCGCGGAGCGAACTTCAAATCCAAAAAAGCACACTAGACTCATATACTTGCTAGTGTCCTTATCGATTCCGAAGTTCGTCGGAGCTCGCCACAGGCCTTTGCGAACTTCGGAATCGGGACACTAGATTCCGTCTCAAACCATCGCGCACTAGGTTACCCGCTCGACCAGCATGGCCTTGATTTCGGCGATGGCTTCGGCCGGGTTGAGGCCCTTGGGGCACACCTGGGCGCAGTTCATGATCGTGTGGCAGCGATAGAGCTTGAACGGATCCTCCAGGGCGTCGAGGCGCTCGCCGGTGGCTTCGTCGCGGCTGTCGGCCAGCCAGCGCCGGGCCTGCAGCAGGGTGGCCGGGCCGAGGTACTTCTCACCGTTCCACCAATAGCTCGGGCACGAGGTCGAGCAGCAGGCGCACAGGATGCACTCGTAGAGCCCGTCGAGCTTCTCGCGCTCCTCTGGGCTCTGGCGCCACTCCTTCTGCGGTTCGGGCGTCGTCGTCTGCAGCCACGGCTCGATGGAGGCGTACTGGCCGAAGAACATCGTCAGGTCCGGGATCAGGTCCTTGACCACCGGTTGGCTCGGCAGCGGCGAAATCTGCACGTCCTTGCCGGGCACTTCCGCCCAGCCGTGGGTGCAGGCCAATGTGTTGCGGCCGCCGATGTTCATCGCGCACGAGCCGCACACGCCTTCCCGGCACGAGCGCCGGAACGCCAGGGTGGAGTCCATCGTGTTCTTGATGTGCAGCAGCACGTCCAGCACCATCGGCCCGCAGGCGGCGACGTCGACGTCA
>DASXMK010000599.1:0-4148 GCA_036495705.1 Caulobacteraceae bacterium
CAGGATGTCTGTGATTTCGGTCATAGGGGCTCTCCGACGGGGGCGAAGCCATAGCCTAGCGGGCACTTCAAGAAAACATGGCGGTAGCGGGGCCCGACTTGTGGAGGTGCAAAGCGAAATCTGTCATTCCCGAATTGAACAAACCTTTGAAGGAATTTCACCTTGCGCTCTTGGTTACTGCCGTTGGCTTGCGCACTGATCCTTTCCGGCCCGGCCGTGGCCCAGACCGGCCCGGACGCCTCGATGGCGCGGCAAACCCGCAATCCCGATCAAAAGTCGGCCCGCGAGGCCGCACCGCAAAAAAGCGCCGACGAACCGGGCGCCGCGGATCGTCCGCATGCAGCCGAACACCCCGACTCGGAATGCGACGCCCATGGCGCTGGCGGAGGGGGTGAGGATGCGTCTCGCCCGGGCCGGGCCGAGCGGGCCAGGTGCCGGCAGCTCTCAGACTCCGATATCGCCATGGCCCCGATCGTCGAGGTGCGTCGGGTCACCCACCATCAGGGTGTGATCGGCGGCCGAGCCATCGCCTATACGGCCACGGCCGGCACGCTCACCTTGCGCGACGATGAGGGCAAGCCAATAGCCAGCATGTTCTATGTGGCCTACACGGTGGGTGAGGGTCGCGGATCGCCGCGCCCGGTGACGTTCTTCTACAATGGGGGCCCCGGCTCTTCGACGGTATGGCTGCACATGGGCTCGCTGGCTCCGGTGCGTGTGGTGACCGATTCTCCGCAGGCGACGCACAATGCCCCGTTCGCGCTGGTGGCCAACAACGACAGCCTGCTTGACCGCTCGGACCTGGTGTTCCTGGACGCCGTGGGGGCCGGCTTTTCGCGCCCCATCGGAGACACCAAGCTTTCGGCATTCTGGGGCACTGACCAGGATATCGACGCGTTCGCCCGCGGCATCGAGCGCTATCTGACCATCAACGACCGCTGGAACGCCCCCAAATTCATCTTTGGCGAGTCCTATGGCACGACCCGCTCTGCGGGCCTGTCCTACCGCCTGCAGCACGATGGCGTGCAGCTCAACGGCGTCATCCTGCTGTCCTCGATCCTCAACTATGGCCGACGCGACCCCGGTTTCGACCAAGAGCTGATCAACTATCTGCCGAGCTACGCGGCGGCGGCCGCCTATCATCACCGCCTGGCCTCGCAGCCGGCCGACATGACCGCTTTCCTTCGCGAGGTGCGGGACTGGGCGCGTGGTCCCTACGCCCTGGCCCTGGCCAAGGGACAGGACCTCGATGCGGGCGAACGCACGGCCATCGCCCAGAAAATGTCCGCCTACACCTGCCTGCCGGCCGATTTCATCCTCGAAAACGATCTCAGGATGTCGCCGTCCCGCTTTCGCAAAGCCTTGCTGCGCGACCAGCGCCTCACGCTCGGGCGCTATGACGATCGCTTCACCGGTGTGGATACGGACGCCGCCGGAGAGTCGCCGGAATACGACCCGTCGGACACCGGGATCACCGGCGCCTTCGTGGCCGCCTTCCACCACTATCTGACCAGCGAACTCGACTATCAGACCGAGCTTACCTATCGGCCGACCTACTACTCCGCCGGCACTCAATGGGACTTCAAGCACAAGGCCCCAGGCGGCCGCGGGGCCAACGACACCAACATGGCCGACGTCGCCCTCGACCTTTCGGCGGCCATGCGCGAAAATCCACACCTGCTGCTCTATTCGCTGAACGGCGTTTACGACCTGGCGACACCATTCTTTGGGACCGAGTACGATCTCGGCCACATGCAGCTCGATCCGCAACTGAAGGGCAATGTGCGGTTCGCCTATTACCCGTCGGGTCACATGGTCTATCTCAATCCCGAAGCGCTCAGCCAGATGAAGGCCGATCTGGTCCGATTCTACGACGAAGCCGCCCCGAGATGAGCGATCAGTTGCGGCGGTAGCGCTCGAACCAGGCCAGGATCGCCGCCGATTCGGCGGCCTCCTGGGACGGACGATCCGCCAGGCCCTCATGCGAAGCGCCCGGCACGCGTACCAGCAGGGTGGGCACCGAGCGCAACTTCAACGCCTGGAAGAATTGCTCGGCTTCGCTGGGCGGCGTGCGATGGTCTTGCTCGCCGACCATGACCAGAGTGGGCGTTTTCACATTTCCGACCAGGGAAAGTGGTGAACGCCGCCAATAGAAATCGGGATCCTCCCACGGCATCTTGCCGAACCAGTATCTGGCCATAAAGGCGTAAAGATCGACGGTCAGCACTTCGCTGGTCCAATCGATCACAGGCTTTTGGGCTGCGGCGGCGCGAAAACGGTCGGTCTTGCCGACGATCCAGGCGGTCAGCAGTCCGCCGCCGGAGCCGCCGGTGACGAACAGATTGTTCGGATCGACGAAGCCTTTGGCGATCGCCGAATCGACCACGCTCATCAGGTCGTCGAAGTCCTGGCTGGGATAGTTCTTGTCGATGAGATTGGCGAACGATTCGCCGTATGAAGTTGAGCCACGAGGGTTGGCGTAGACCACCACATAGCCGGCGGCGGCGTAGAGCTGCAGCTCCGAGGCGAAATTTGGCCCATAGGCGGCGAACGGACCGCCATGAATTTCGAGGATAAGCGGATACTTTCGCGCCGGGTCGAAATCAGGCGGGGTTACAATCCAGGCGTCGATGGGGCGCTTGTCGAACGATGACGTCGCCTCCAAAGGAGCGACTCGGGCCAACGTTTTGTCGGCGAACAGACCGGCGTTGAGATTGGTAAGCCGTCTGATCGTCCCGCCTCGGGCCAGTCCGACATCGGACGGATGCTCGGCGGCGCCGAGAGTGTAGGCCACTGTTCCGCTTGCCGCGGCGAGCGAGTAGCCGCCGCCATTGTATGGCCGGTCGGGCTCGGAGCCGCCAAGGCCAGCAGCGACAGGGACCACCTGGTCGGAGAGGCCCACGCGCGAGATCCTGGTCACGCCGTGATCGCCATAGTCGATGTAGATCGACTTGCCGTCGGCCGCCCAACGGGGGTGGGAAACGGAGCGGTCGAGACCGGCGGTCAAAGATCTCAACTCGCTTCCGTCGCGATTCATCAGCCAGAGCTGGGCGTTCTCATAGCCGCGGCCGTGGTCGTCGAAACCAATCCAGGCAATCTGTCGACCGTCTGGCGAAACGACTGGCTCGTTCGCGGGGCCGCGTTGCGCGGTCAGCGGCGTCAGTTCGCGGCTGGCCAGGTCTAGGGCCCAGATCCGCGCCGCCAGCGGATTGAGCTCCCAGTTGTTTTCGCGGTTGGCGGCGAAGACGATCGTGCGGCCGTCTGGCGTCCACGACATGGCCCCGGCGGCGTCGAATGGACCCGACGTAAGTTGCTGGGGCGCGCCGCCATCGGCGGCAACCGTGAACAACTGGCGTCGCCCCGGTTTGAGATAGCCCTCACCGTCTTCGCGATAGTGAACCTGGTCGATGATTTTGAGGGGTTCCGCCCATTTGGCGCCCTCCGGCTTGGCGATGGGAGCGCCCAGAGTGACCGGCGGCGACTCGACCAGCATGGAGAAGGCGATGGTGTGTCCGTCCGGAGACCAGGTGATGTCGCCAGGCGCGTTAGGGAGGTCAGCCAGCTTGGCGGCGGCGCCGGATGCGAGCCACCGCACCCAGAGCTGCGGCCGCCCGTTCTCGTCCGTACTCACGAAGGCCAGGCGATCGCCAGCGAGCGACCAGCGTGGACTGGATTGCGATGCCGGGCCGCCGCCCATGGGCGCCTGCTCGCCGCTGGCGGTATCGATGAGCCAGATTGACCGCCGGGCCTTGTCGGTGAGCGCGTCATAACTCACCCGCACATAGGCGATCTCGCGTCCGTCAGCGCGGATCTCAGGATCGGCCGCGTACTGAAGGGCGAAGAGGTCTTTGGCCGTGAAGACGGCGGCAAGGCTTGGCGCAGGAGCGGCCCAGGGCAGGCAAACCGCGGCCAAACTCGCGGCGACGAATTTCCTCACATGACCCTCCCCTGCTCATCCGACTGGCCGCCAGAGAACCTATCTGGCCCGCCTCCGACCTGTCGATTCAGCAGTGGCGCGCCGACCTAGGTCGTAGTGAGGATTTAACGGCTTAGAGGATTCACGTCCTCAGCGAACAGTGATTCAAGGCTGATTTTTGGGGATCAGCCATGACCTCGGAGATCAACCCGGATCGCCTGAGCGACGAACA
>DASXMK010000600.1:0-12264 GCA_036495705.1 Caulobacteraceae bacterium
CCGGCACCTTCGAGGTCGCCTATCCGGACTCGCTGGTCGGCACCGATTCGCATACCACCATGGTCAACGGGCTCGCGGTGCTCGGCTGGGGCGTTGGCGGCATCGAGGCGGAAGCGGCCATGCTCGGCCAGCCGATCCCGATGCTGATCCCCGAGGTGATCGGTTTCCATATGACCGGCGCCCTGCCCGAGGGGGCCACGGCGACCGATCTGGTGCTGACCGTCACCCAGATGCTGCGCAGGAAGGGCGTGGTCGGCAAGTTCGTGGAATACTACGGCGAAGGCTTGGCCAACCTGACGGTAGAGGACCAGGCGACGATCGCCAACATGGCGCCGGAATACGGCGCCACCTGCGGGTTTTTCCCCGTCACCCAGGCGACCTTGGCCTATCTGGCGGCCACCGGCCGAGCGCCCGAGCGCGTCGCGCTTGTCGAGGCCTACGCGAAGGAACAGGGCCTGTGGGTCGAACCCGGAGCGGTCCACCCGGTGTTCAGCGATGTACTCGAACTCGATCTTGGTTCGGTCACCGCGTCCCTGGCCGGCCCCAAGCGTCCCCAGGACCGCGTGTTGCTGGGTGAGGCGGCAGCGAGCTTCAGGGGGGCCCTCGAGAGCGAGTTCGGCAAGGCCGATCACGCGGCCCGGGTCGGTGTCGAGGGCGAGGACCATGACCTCGGCGACGGCGACGTGGTGATCGCCGCCATCACCTCCTGCACCAATACTTCGAATCCCAGCGTCTTGATCGCCGCCGGCCTGTTGGCGCGCAACGCCATCGCCAAGGGGCTAAAGCCCAAGCCTTGGGTGAAGACGTCCCTGGCGCCTGGGTCGCAAGTGGTCACCGACTATCTGGCCAAAGCGGGGTTGAGCAAGTCGCTCGACGCCCTGGGATTCAATCTCGTCGGCTATGGCTGCACGACCTGCATCGGCAACTCCGGGCCTCTGGCCGAGCCGATCTCCAAAGCCGTTCAGGCGGGCGACCTGGTGGCGGTCTCGGTGCTGTCGGGCAATCGCAATTTCGAGGGCCGGGTCAATCCCGACGTGCGCGCCAACTACCTGGCCTCGCCGCCGCTGGTGGTGTCCTACGCGCTGGCCGGATCGATGCTCACCGACCTCAGCACCGAACCCCTGGGCAAGGGCAAGGACGGCGAGGATGTGTTTCTCAAGGACATCTGGCCGAGCAATGAGGAGATCGCCAAGATCCAGCACAAGGTGGTGGAATCCGAGATGTTCGCCAAGCGCTATGGAGATGTCTTCAAAGGCGACAAGGCCTGGCAGGGCATCAAGGTGGAGGGGGGTAAAACCTACGCCTGGGAAATGGGCTCGACCTACGTCCAGAACCCGCCCTATTTCGACGGCCTGACCATGACCCCCGAGCCGGTGTCCGACATCGTCGAGGCCCGCATTCTGGGGATTTTTGGCGACAGCATCACCACCGACCACATCAGCCCGGCGGGGGACATCCGCAAGGCCTCGCCGGCCGGGGAATACCTCTCACAGCATCAGGTCAGCCAGTCGGAGTTCAACTCCTATGGCGCGCGGCGCGGCAATCACGAGGTGATGATGCGCGGAACCTTCGCCAACATCCGGATCCGCAACAAGATCACCCCTGAGATCGAAGGCGGGGTCACCAAGCATTTCCCGTCGGGCGAAACCATGCCGATCTATGACGCGGCCATGCGTTACAAGGCCGAGGGCCGCGGCTGCGTGGTCTTTGCCGGCAAGGAATACGGCACCGGTTCGTCCCGCGACTGGGCCGCCAAGGGCGCGAAGCTGCTCGGAGTGCGGGCGGTCATCGCCGAGACCTTCGAGCGCATCCATCGCTCCAACCTAGTCGGCATGGGGGTGCTGCCGCTGCAATTCATGGCCGAAGGCTGGAAACGCCTGGGTTTGACCGGCGAGGAAATCGTCACCATCCGCGATCTCGGCGACATCCATCCGCGGCGGCAGCTGATGGTCGAGCTCTATCGCCCCAGCGACGGCAAGATCGCTCGCTTTCCGGTGCGCTGCCGGATCGATACGACCACCGAGCTCGAGTATTTCCGCGGCGGTGGCGTACTCAATTTCGTGCTCAGGAACCTGGCCAGGGAAGCTGCCTGACCTCACGGTTTCGTGACCTGTCCGGCCAGGCAAACTTCGTTTAAGTGCGGCCGCATGAAACGGGCAATCCTGGCGCCGCTTGTTTTCGCCGCCTCCATGGCGGCCGGCGGCGCCCTGGCCCGGAGCCCGGTGGTGGCGGAGTTCTACACCGCTCAAGGCTGCGCCTCGTGCGATAAAGCCGACGCCTTCGCCGCGACCCTCGCCGACCGGCCAGGGGTGACGACCCTGACCTTCAATGTCGACTATTGGGACTATCTCGGCTGGAAGGACACATTCGCTCAGCCGGAGTTCGCCGAACGCCAGCGGAGCTATGACAAGCGTTTTGGTCTGCGCGATGTCTACACGCCGCAATTCGTCATCGACGGTCAGACCCAGGCCTCAGGCGACAAACAGGCGGACGTGGAGACCCTGATCCGCGCGGCCTGGCGGTCGCGGCCTTCGGGCCCACAGATCATGCCGCGCGCCGACGGCACCATCGCCATCGCGGCGGATCGCCGGCCGCGCCACGCCGTCGACGTGTGGCTGGTGCGTTACGACCCCCATCTTCAGAACGTGGCGGTGAAAGAAGGCGACAACAGGGGCCAGGTCGTGGCCCATCGCAATGTCGTACGCCAGCTCGTCCGGGTGGGGGAGTGGAACGGGCGGCGCACCGTCTACCACCTGCCGCCGGCGCCGGAGGAGGGACTGACCACCCTGATCCTCGTCCAGGGCCGCGATGGCGGGCGCATCGTCTCGGCCTTCAGGCGCGGCGACGGCGCCTGACGCCAGAACCCCGCGACCGCCAGGCAGGCGATCACGGGGCTCGATCTCTCATGGTCTCTGTAAGGCAGTGCGTCGGCTGTCCGGCGCCCTCCAATCCTGGGGGGCTGGGGGGGCTGTTCAGGGTCCGGGATCAGCGAGCGTTCCGAACAGCCGACATTGGCTTTATCGCTACGGAGCGGGGCGCGCGGGCGACGGAAATAAGGTCATTTCAAGACCGAACATGACCAAGCGTTAACAAATCTGGGCCCGTGACCGGGGCGACACGGACGCCTCCGCCGACCGCGCGGGGTCAGGGCGGCGGCGGAAACCGCTGGCGGATGCGTTGAGGCTATGCGGAAGTGTCCGGCCATTCGGCAGCAAATTGGGCCAGAGGCGGAGGAGTCCATGATGCAGCGCAAAGAGGCCACGGCGGCCACTCTGGCCGCCCACCAGGCCGTGGCCGCCTCTCTGCCGGCCGATGACGGCGCCGATTTCGCCAACGCCCGGCGAGGTTTCATCGCCACCATTCCCGATGCGGCCATCGGCGGCGCTTGGACCATGGCCCCTTTCGCCTTCCTCGATGGCCAACGGCCGGACACGGTCAATCCGAGCCTGTGGCGGCAGGCCCGCCTCAACGCCATGCATGGCCTCTTCGAGGTCACACCGGGGATCTATCAGGTGCGCGGCTTCGACATCTCCAACGTCACCTTCGTCGAAGGCGAGCGGGGACTGATCGTCATCGATCCGCTGACCTCGACCGAACCTGCCGCGGCGGCTCTGAAACTGATGCGCGAGCATCGCGGCGACAAGCCGGTCACGGCGGTGATCTATACCCACAGCCACGTGGACCATTATGGCGGCGTGCGCGGCGTATTGTCCGAAGCCGACATCGCCGCTGGAATTCCGATCATCGCGCCCGAGGGATTCCTCCGCGCCGCGGTTAGCGAGAATGTCCTGGCCGGAAACGTCATGAATCGCCGCGCCACCTATATGTACGGCGCGCTTCTGCCTCGCGACGGCAAGGGTCACGTCGATTGCGGCTTGGGCAAGGCGGTGTCTCTCGGGCAGGTCAGCCTCATCGCACCCAACGTCTCGATCCGCCAAACCGGCGAGACTCATGTGATCGACGGGGTCGAGATCCGTTTCCAGGTCACGCCCGACACCGAGGCCCCGGCGGAGATGAATTTCTTCTTCCCCCGCCACGGCGCCCTGTGCATGGCCGAAAACTGCACCTGCCACCTGCACAATCTATATACGCCGCGGGGCGCGCAGGTGCGCGACGCCAGGGCCTGGAGCCACTACATCGACGAGGCCAGCCGCCTCTATGCGCACGACGCCAAGGTGCTGTTCGCCAGCCACCACTGGCCAAGATGGGGCGCAGCCGAGGCGGAACGGTTTCTGGGCCTGCAGCGCGACCTTTACCGCTTCATTCACGACCAGACCTTGCGCCTGGCCAACCACGGCTTTGGGCCGACCGAGATCGCCGAACGCCTGGCCTTGCCGCCGAGCTTGGCGGCCGAATGGCACACGCGCGGCTACTACGGCACCTTGAGCCACAACGCCAAGGCGGTCTACCAGCGCTATCTCGGCTGGTTCGACGGCAATCCGGCCAATTTGCACAGGTTGCCGCCGATCGAGGCCGGGCGTCGCTATGTGGAGCTGGCCGGAGGTCCGGACAGCCTGCTGACGGCGGCGCGCAAGGGCTTCGAGGCCGGTGACTATCGCTGGGTGGCGGAGCTGGTCTCGCACCTGGTCTTCGCCGACCCGGCCAATGGAGAGGCGCGGGCGCTGCTCGCCGACGCCCTGGAACAGATGGGCTACCAAGCCGAATCCGGTCCCTGGCGCGATTTCTACCTCACCGGGGCCATGGAGGCGCGCGAGCCGAGACCAGTGGCCGTCGGTGCTCGCCAGGGAGCTAACGCTCAGCTCTATTCGCTGAGCGGTGATGACCTTCTGGAGTCGTTGTCGGTGCGCCTCGATGGCGAGCGGGCCGGTGTCGTAGAGCTGGCTTTCGTCCTGCGATTCACCGACACCGGTGAAAGCTATCGGCTCACGGTCGGCAATGGCGTCTTGCGCCACGCCGCAACGACCGCCGAACCCGACGTCCGCCTTACCCGCCCGGGCCTGATCGCGCTCGTCCTGGGCCAGGTCGAACCGGACGACGACATCGGCCCCTTGGCCAGCCTGCTGACCCTGCTCGACCGGTTCGACTTTTGGTTCAACATTGTCACCCCATGAGGTTGGGGGCGGTGATCCTGGTCGGCGGGGCGTCCTCGCGCATGGGCGCGGACAAGGCGGCGCAGGCCTGGAGTGGTCGGCGGGCGGTCGACCTCGTCGCCGATCTGGCGCGCGCCGCCGGAGCGCAGGTGGTGATCACCGCCGGCGGCGACTATGGCCTGCCGTTCGTGGTCGATCCGCCCGGGCGCGCCGGCCCGGCGGCCGGGATGCTCGCCGGCGCCCGGCGACTGGCCGCGGAAGGCATGAGCCACGGCCTGTTCCTGGCCGTCGATGCGCCGACGTTGGAACCCTCCGACCTGGCGACGTTACTGGACTCGCCCGGTCCTGGCGCCGCTTTCGCCGGCTACCCGCTGCCGGCGTTCGTGGCGCTGAGCGCTCTGCCGGCGGATGCGCCATCGGGCCTGCCGCTTTGGCGACTGATCGCGGATGCCGGCCTGGCCGCGCCGACGTGCCCATCCGAACGCAGGCTTCGCCTGCGCGGCGCCAACACGATCGAGGAGCGCGCCGCCGTACTGCGAGCGTGGACAGCCGGTTCAACCGGCTGGTGTTAAGAATCCAGGCGCAGGTTGGTGGCTGAAGACTTGCCGCTGCGGCGATCCTGTTCGAGATCGTAGGAGATCGACTGGCCTTCGGAGAGGCTCGACAAGCCGGCTCGCTCCACCGCCGAGATGTGCACGAACACATCGGCCCCGCCGCCGCTGGGCTGGATGAAGCCGAACCCCTTGGTGGGATTGAACCACTTCACCACGCCCGAGCCGGCGCCGATCGGCTCTCGCATGCCGCGGCCGGCCCCGTCCTGCCCACGTCGCTCGAATCCGCGCGGCGCTGCTGGCCTGGGTGTCCGCGGCACGGGCGAAGAGCCCGTCACCTCAAGGTCGATGGCCGCCGGTTTACCCGAGCGTCGATCCGCCTCGATCTCGTAGTTGACCTGATCCCCCTCATTCAGGCCAGCAAGTCCCGACCGTTCAACGGCTGAGACATGCACGAATATATCAGCGCCGCCATCCTCTGGCGCTATGAAGCCAAAGCCCTTGGCGCTATTGAAAAACTTGACCACTCCGCGCGGCATGAGATCCCCGTCCTAACCTTTAGCAAGACAGATTAGACGCCGTGTGAGAGGCTGGCTAGTGGTGAAGGCCCATGAGCGGGCAAACTGTGCCATGACGGACGCAGTCCGGCCCAACCTCTGTCCGCGGCATCCCGGCGCATGATGTTCGCAGCGCGCCTGCGTGAGGGTGTGATCAGCGGGCGGATCACCTGCAGCGTGCGCATCTGGCGCCGGCCCCACGTCAAGGTCGGCGGCCGCTACCCCGTGGGTCCCGGGGCCATCGAGGTCACCCGCCTGAGCGAAATCGGCTTCGACGACATTACTCCGGCGCTGGCCCGGCGTTCGGGCTTCGCCGGCGTCGTCGATCTGCTGAAAATCGCCCGGCACGGAAGCGGCGAGAGGGTCTTCCTGGTCGAGTTCGTGTGGCGAGCCGAAGGGGCCGTAGCGCTCTAGCCCACGGCCTTGGCGGGCTCCGGCGGAGGGGTGATGGGCGCGGCGTCGGGTGCGTCGCCGAGCGGGGCGCCCTCGAGCATGTGGGCGCGCCGCCAGCCGCCGTAGCGATAGTACAGGCTGGTGAGTGCGGCCGAAGTCAGGGTTCCCAGAGGAAAGCTCCACCAGATCGCGTCGGCCCCATAGCGCCCCGACAGCAGGCTGGCGAAGGGTATGCGCACGCCGACCATGGAGATGATCATGATCGCCAGCGGCCACCACACCGCCCCGGTCGCGCGCACGACCCCCGACAGCGAAAAGGTCACCGAGAACATCACGAAGCCCCACAGGACCGTGGTGTTGATGTGCTTGGCCAGCGGCAGCGCCGGTGAATTGGACGGCAGCAACACGCCAAGCACCTGACCGTTGAAGACGTAAAGCAGCAACGCCACGGCGCCGGTGACCACCAGTCCGGAGATCACGCCCGAACGGGCCACCGCGTTCACCCTGTCCCAGCGTTGGGCGCCGACGTTCTGGGCGGCCATGGACGAGACCGAGGCCCCGATGGCCATGGTCGGCATCTGCAGATAGCCCCAGATGATCGCCGAGATCGAATAGGCGGCCGATGTCAACGCGCCATAGCGGTTGACCATGCTGATCATGACCACCGCCGTGCCCGACATCACCAGCATCTGCACGCCCATCGGCAAGCCGCGCGTGACCAGGGACCTCACGATCACGGTGTCCGGCCACAGAAGGCGGAGTTCGGAGGGCCGCAGCATGAGCACGCTGTGCCGCCGGTAGAGATAAGCGATCATGACCAGGAGCGAAAAGCTCTGGCCGATGAAGGTCGCGGTGGCCGAACCGGCGATGCCCATCCTCGGAAACGGCCCGATGCCGCGGATCAGCAGCGGGTTCAAGGTCACGTCGATGGCGATGGCCAGGGCCATGAACCAGAACGGCGTAGTCGAATCGCCGACGCCCCTTTGGGCCATCTGCATGAACATGAAGAAGTACATGAACGGCACGCACGCGAAGATGATGCGCAGATAGATGATGGCGTCGGCGCGTGAGACGGCGGGCGTGCGCATCAGGTCGAGGATGTGCGGCGCTAGGAGGCCTCCGGCGATGGCGACTACCAGGGACAGACCGACGAAGAAACTCGTCGCCGTGCCCATGACATGTTTGACCAGACCGATATCGCGCGCGCCCATCGCCTGGCCAATCAGGATATTGCCCGCCATGCCGACGCCGAAGATCGCCGCCATCATCAGGAACATGACGATATTGGCGTTGCCGAGCGCGGTAATGGCCGCTTCGCCCAAAGTGTGGCTGACCCAGAACTGGTTGACCGTGCCGTTCAGCGATTGCAGAGCGTTGGCGCCCAGCAGGGGTAGGGAAAACACCAGCAAGGTGCGCGTGATCGGGCCGCGGGTCAGATCCCGCCGCCCATGCGCTCGCGCCGGAGCGCCCCCCGTGACGGGGTCCTCAGGTGATCGGGCGTCCATACCCAGATGCTATAGGGCGCACGCCGCGAATTCCAACCACATCGCAAAAGAAAAACGGCGGGGCCGGAGAGCCCCGCCGCCAGGGATTTTGACCGAAGCCGCGGTCAGAAGCGCTTGGTCAGCCTCGCGCCGTAGGTGCGAGGGTCGAGCGTGAACACATTGGTGAACAGGGCTGAACTCGCCGAAGTGAGATAGGTCCCGGTGATCGGCTGGGCGTTGAACGCGTTCTTCACGAACAACTGAAGCTGCAAGCCCATGGCCACGTCGTCGAACGTCAGGGTCGCGTTCACCACGTGATAGGGCACAAGGTAGTCGTTGACCGCGTTGTAGACCCGCGCCCAGCTGGAATCCTGCCAATAGTAGTCAACCCTGGGTGTTACCTTCACGTCATTGTTGAGATTGAACACATATTGCGCCCCGACGCTGACCGTCCACTGCGGGCTGTTGGGCAGCGCGTGGCCGCCAATTTGCTGCGGAACACCAAACTGGTTCGCGCCTGTGCCGACGAACGGCGTGCCGGGGATGCCGGCGCACAGGTCGCTGATGCCGGAGGCCGGCTCGCCCAGCGCCATCCATTCGGCGACGGCGGCCGTATAGGCCACGCAGTTGTTCCCGGCAGTGTTCTTGACCAGGGTGTATTGCGCCTCGCCTTGGGTGAGGTTGAGCTGGTCGATCGAGGTCTGGCCATCATCGATCCTGGTGTGCAGATAGCCGACGTTGGCGTCGATGGTGAAATTACGGATCGGCGACCACACGCCCTGGAACTCGGCGCCATAGATCTTGGCGTTGACGTTCTCGTTGACCGACGAATCCGCGACGATGGTGGAGACCTGGTAACCGCTGTAGTTGTAATAGAAGACGTCGCCGTCGAGGGTCAGGGTGTTGTGCAGCAGGGTGTTCTTAGTGCCAATTTCGAATGCGTCGACGAATTCCGGATTGTAGGACAGCGCATAGCCGCAGCCCGTGGTGCCGCTGCCGGACGACCCCAGGGAGGCCTGGCACGGGGTGTTGAAGCCGCCGCCCTTATAGCCCCTGGAGTAGGTGGCGTAGATCATGGTGTGATCGGTGAACGAGACCGTTGGGGTCCATTCGAGGTTCGCCCTCCCGGTCCATTCCTTATAGGTCACCGCCTGCGGAACGACGCAGGTGGCGATTGCGGTGGTGCAGATCGAGGTCGGGAAGCCGCCCGAATAGGGCAGGTAATTGCTGTTGCCGTTGGCTGTCCCGACTAAAAGTTCGATCGGATAGCTGAGGTTATACAGCTGGTCGACGTTGTAACGGGCGCCCAAAGTCAGTTTCAGATCGTTGGTGAACTGATAATTTACCTCGCCGAAGGCAGCATAGGTCTTGAGGTGACCGTTACTTGTGGCATCGTAATAGTTATGGCCGGAGCCATTTGGCGGGTAGTTTGGTTGTATGTAGACTAAGCCCCCTAACGGCGCGAGAGCCGGATTGATGCCGTAGAGAGCATTGTTGTATTGGGAGAATGCTGTCAGCTGGTTGCCCAAGACGTCGTAGTTCGTACTCTGACGATTCGAGGTTATTTCGGAATAGAACAAGCCACCGGTAAAATTGATCTTTCCGGGGAACGAGGAAGCCAGGCGAAGTTCGTCGGTATATTCTTTCGACGCGGTGTTTCCGTAATCGATAGTTTCGGCGCGGTTCGAGGTACCGAGCTGTGGATCATTGACCACGCCATTGGGAAACAATTCAAAAGCGAGCCCATTTAACAACGGAGCCAGAGCCGGCGGAAAGCTCGCGGCAATTGCGGCGTTACCGGTCGGACTGAACGGCATGCCGGTGATGATGCGGTTGTAGTCCTCGACGCTTGTCCCTGAGTCCCGGTTGTAGCCGAAGATGTTGGTCAACGTCAGGTGATCGGTGACATTATAAGCCACGTGGAAGTCCACGAGGTCTTCTTCCGCCTTATAGAGCGGCTGAATGCGCGAGGCGATGTCGTGCAGGTTGGTGTTCTGCTGCGGCAGATTGGCATTAAGGTTGGTATTGGAGAGGCCGTCTAGCGCATCGAGCACCCCGCCCAGGGTGCCCAGGGTATTGTAGTTTCCGTAGGCGGCCGGGGAGTTCATCGAGCCAGGTATGCAGCCCTGATTCAACCAGGCCGCGTAGGGCGAGCCGTTGGCGTCTACGCCCACCGGGAAACCGCCCACGCTCTTGGGCCCAGGATCGGGAACGCACAGTTGCTTGCCCACGCGGTTGCGGGTGTCGTCTTCGGCGTAGTGCTCCCAAATCAGATAGGCGCTCAGCCGATCATTGGGCTTGAAGCTCAGAGTTGTGCGGATCGAGCCAAGGTCACGGCCGTCCACAGGTTGATTCAGATTGAGGTTCTCGCCGTATCCGCTCTCGAAGTAGCGGATTCCGGCGATGCGCAGGGCGAAGGCGTCGCCGAGCGGGATGTTGACTGCGCCGCTGACTTTCCATGCGCCATAGTTGCCGGCTTCCACTGTGCCCCAGCCGCCGAAGTCCTGGTTCGGCAGGTTGGTGATGATGTCCACCGCCCCGCCGGTGGCGTTGCGTCCGTACAATGTGCCTTGCGGGCCGCGTGCGATTTCCACCCGTTGGACGTCGTAGAAGTCGGCGTCCTGGAAATGGTTGGCCAGGACGGGCAGTTCGTTCTCGCTGATCCCGACCCCCGCCGTGCCGCTGAAGCCGATCACATCGGTGCCGATCCCGCGGATCTTGAGGTCAAAACTGCCGAAATTTGTGCGCGTGTAGTTGACGTTGGGAACGTTGAGCAAAATGTCCTGCCCGCCATTCATGCCTTTGGCCGCCAGAGACTGGGCCGTAAAGGCCGACACCGCGACTGGCGTGTCCTGGAGGTTCTCCTCGCGGCGTTCGGCGGTCACCACCAGTTCGCCGATGGTGGTGGTGTTGTTCGTCGCCGTCGCGGCCGCCGCGCAAGCGCCGCTAGCCCCCAGCGTGAGGGCGCTGAGCGCGCAGGTCGCCAGAAGGATTCGATGCTTCATAGGTCTCTCCCCTGTCCCGGCTCGCCGCGGGATCGTTCCAGCCGGAATAGCCTCGTCGGCCAACGCTTGTTTAGAATCGCAGCGATCTGGCTAGAGCGAAGCCGGGCGGGGCGTCAACGGGCGTCGGCGGCGGCGGGCAAAGCAATTTCAAACTGTGGCTTTCGCGCACCCAAGCGCTATCGGCGGGACCGGGAGGTGTCCCGCCGCCAAAAGCCCGCGTGTGTTCCGCCCTAGAAGCGCTTGGTCAGGGTCGCTCCGTAAGTGCGCGGATCGAGTGTGAACACGTTCTGAAACAGGCCGGAGGTGTCATTGGTCAGATAGACGCCGGTGATCGGCTGGGCGTTGAAGACGTTCTTGGTCCAGAGCTGAAGCTCCAGTCCCATCGGCGCCGAGGCGAAGGTCAATGTGGCGTTGACCACGTGATAGGCCTGCAGATAGTCGTTCACGGCGTTGAACACCCGGGCGAAGCTGCTGTCTTGCCAGTAGAAGTCGCCGCGCAGGGTGGCCTTCCAGTCGTTGGGCAACTGCAGCACGTACTGGGCGCCGGCGGAAACCGTCCAATGCGGCGCGTTGGGCATCTGGTTGCCGCCGATGTTGGCAGGGATGCCGTTTTGGACCGCTCCGCTGCCTTTGAACGGAGTTCCCGGGATTCCTGTGCACAGCTCACTTATGCCGTAGGCGGGTTCGCCAATGGCAATCCAGGTGGCGGCGTCCGCGGTCGGCGCCAGGCAGGCGGTGCCGTCCGTGCCATGCACCAAGGTGTAGGCCGGGTTGCCCTGAGTCAGGTTCATGGTGTCGACTTCGGACTGCCCGTCGTCGATCCGGGTGTGCAGATAGCCCACGTTGGCGTTGAGGGTGAAATTCTGGATCGGCGAGAACACGCCTTCGAACTCGACGCCATAGATCTTGGCGTTGATGTTCAGATTGACTGACGACTTGGCCACGATGGTCGAGATCTGGTAGCCACCATAATCGTAATAGAAGGCGTCGAGGTCCAACAACAGCCGGCCGCCCATCAGGGTGTTCTTGGTGCCGATCTCATAGGCGTTGATGCTTTCCGGCGCATAGCTGAGCGGATAGGGGCAGCCGTTGCCGATGTTGCCGCCCTGACCGATGGCCGTCTGGCACGGGGTGTTGAAGCCACCGCCCTTATAGCCGCGGGAATAGGAGAGGTAGACCAGGGTCTTGTCAGTGAAGTTCAGGGTCGGGGTCCAGTCGAGGTT
>DASXMK010000601.1:0-2407 GCA_036495705.1 Caulobacteraceae bacterium
CGCTCCCAGCGGTCGCCGTTGGCGAGGAGGCGCTCCTTGTCGTAGTAGAGCTCCTCGCGGGTCTCGGTGGCGAATTCGAAATTCGGGCCTTCGACGATGGCGTCGACCGGACAGGCCTCCTGGCACAGCCCGCAATAGATGCATTTGACCATGTCGATGTCGTAGCGGGTGGTGCGCCGCGAGCCGTCGTCCCGAGGCTCGGCCTCGATGGTGATCGCCTGGGCCGGGCAGATCGCCTCGCACAGCTTGCAGGCGATGCAACGCTCCTCGCCGTTGGGGTAGCGCCGCAGGGCGTGCTCGCCGCGAAACCTCGGCGACTGCGGGTTGCGCTCATTGGGGTAGAGCACCGTGGCCTTGGGGCTGAACATGTATTTCATGCCCAGGACGAAGGCCCCGGCGAAGTCCATCAGGGCGGCGCCGCGCACGGCCTTGTTGATACGCTCGAACATCGCCTACCTCACCGCGCCCAGTTTGCACTCGTAGCTGCTGAGGTCACGCTTGTTGTAACCGTTCTTGAGCTCGACCTGGCCGCCATCGGCGCGGCACTTCTCGGTGGCGGCGGCCAGGGCGTCGTAGGCCGCCACACCGGGACCGAGCGTATACGAACTGCGCGCGGTCTCTGAGGCGCAGGCGCACAACAAAACCGCCGGCAGGATCGGGAGCCGCTTCATCCGGCCGGCCCAAATACGCGATAGGCCCCCACCAGCAGCACCGCGGCGATGGAGGCCGGCAGGAACACCTTCCAGCCCAGCCGCATCAGCTGGTCGTAGCGGTAACGCGGCACCACAGCCTTGGCCATGGCGAACAGGAAGAACAGGAAGATGACCTTGGCGAAGAACCACAGGAAGCCGAAGAAACTGACCGCGGTGGGCGCCCAGGCGACGGTGAACGGGGTCGGGAACGGGGCTTGCCAGCCGCCCAGGAACAGCACGCTGATCATGCCGCACATCAGCACGATGTTGGCGTATTCGCCGATCATGAACAGCAGATAGGGGGTGGAGGAATATTCCACCTGATAGCCGGCGACGAGTTCGGACTCGGCTTCCGGCAGGTCGAACGGCGGCCGGTTGGTCTCGGCCAGGGCGGAGACGAAGAACACCACCGTCATCGGGACCATGACCAGGGCCAGGGGCAGGCGCCTCCAGCCGCCCCCGCCCAGCACGTTCCAGTTCCAGAACCCGCCAGCCTGTTTTTCGACGATGGTCTGCAGGTTCATCGCGCCGGCCAGGAGGATGACGGTGACGATGATGAAGCCGATGGACACCTCGTAGCTGACCATCTGCGCCGCCGAGCGCAGGCTGCCCAGGAACGGATATTTCGAGTTGGACGCCCAGCCGCCCATGATGATGCCGTAAACGCCGAGCGAGGAGATGGCGAACAGATAGAGGATGCCGACGTTGATGTTGGCCACCACCCAACCGGGGGCCAGGGGCATCACCGCCCAGGCGGCGAAGGCCAGGGTGAAGCTGACCAGCGGAGCCAGCAGGAAGATGAATTTGTCGGAGCCGTCAGGAATGACGATTTCCTTGAACACGAACTTCAGGAAATCGGCGAACGACTGCAGCAGGCCGAACGGCCCGACGACATTGGGGCCTTTGCGCATCATCACGCCGGCCCAAATCTTGCGATCGGCCAGCAGCAGGAAGGCCAGCGAGAGCAGCAGCCAGACCACGATGGCGACGATCTGCAAGACGGTGAGCACCGTCCAGCCGGGGCCCGTCGCCCAGAAGCTGTGCGCGCCCACGCCCTACTCCGCCGCCATCTTCACGCCCGCCGCCAGGGCGGCGCATTCGGCCATGGTCGGGCTGGCGCGGGCGATGGGATTGGTCAGGTGGAAGCTGGCGATCGGGCTCGCCAGAGGCGCATCGTCGAGCTTGCCTTCGGCCCCCAGTTTCGAAAGGTCGAGCTTGGTCGGGGCCGAGCCAGGGGCGTAGCCGATCTGGCCAAAGCTCGGATGATCGGCGAACAGCCGCTCGCGCAGGGCGTCCTGGCTGTCATAAGGCAGGCGCGCGCCGAGATGGTCCGACAGCGCCCGCAGAATGGCCCAGTCCTCCTTGGCCTCGCCCTTAGGGTAGACCGCCCGCTCGCCGCGCTGCACCCGGCCCTCGGTGTTGACGTAAAGGCCGCTCTTTTCAGTGTAGGCCGCGCCCGGCAGGATGATATCGGCCTTGTGCGCGCCGGCGTCGCCATGGGTCCCCAGATAAATCACGCTGGCCCCGGTCTGGGTAAGGTCGATCTCATCGGCCGCGAGCAGAAACAGCACGTCCATCGCGCCCGGTTTCAGCATCTCGGCGACGCCCTTGCCGCCGCGTCGGGGAATGAACCCCATGTCCAGCCCGCCGACCCGGCCGGCGGCGGTGTGCAGCACATTCCAGCCGTTCCAGCCGGAGCGCACGATCCCGAACGC
>DASXMK010000602.1:0-3905 GCA_036495705.1 Caulobacteraceae bacterium
CCAGGCCCTGGACCTGCTGTTCGACCGCAAGCGCATCTATCCGCAATCGCCGACGGCGTTCTATTTCCCCGAACTCCCGCACAGGCAATTCTACGAACGGGAAGAGTTTCCCTGGCTGGCCGCCCTTGAGTCCCAGACGAACGCCATTCGCGACGAACTTATGGGCGTCATGGGCGATCAGGCCGCTTTCAGCCCCTATGTGCAGACCGATCTGACGCGGCCTCGGCGTGAATACGGTCGACTGCTCGACAGCCTCGACTGGAGCGCCTTCTATCTGATCCACGCCGGCGCCGAGGTGGCCGAGGCGGCGGCGCGATGTCCCAGGACCCTGGCGGCGCTGAGAGGCGCGCCCCTGACCGACGCCCCGGGACGTACGCCATCGGTGCTGTTCTCCCTCCTGCGTCCGGGCGTGCGCATCCCGCCGCACACCGGCCAGACCAACGCGCGCCTGATCTGTCACCTGCCCCTGATCGTGCCCGGGGCGGGAGGTCTGCGGGTCGGCAATCAAACGCGCGTCTGGACCGAGGGCGAGACCCTGATCTTTGACGATTCCATCGAACACGAAGCGTGGAACGACGCCGACCAGGTCAGGGTGGTGCTGCTGTTCGACATCTGGCGCCCGGAACTGACGGCCGAGGAACGGGGGCTGGTGGCGGCGCTCCTCGGCGCCGTGGCGTCCTACGGCGGCCAGGCGGCGGCGTGGGACTGACTCCTCAATCGGCCGGATAGCCGAAACGCTCCACCCATGGTGCGAGGATGGGGAGGACAGGGGCGAGTTGGGCGCGGTAACGGCGCCAATGGCCGGCGCCATCGGCGTACAGACCGCGGGCGATCTGGGCCGAGCTGGCGCTCGCGACCTCCCCACGTCGGGCGCGGCCGGCGAAGTCGGCGAGCTCGGCTCGCCAGTCGGCCCCGATGAACTCACACGCCCGGCGCGCCACGGCTTCGAAGTCGGCGATGAGCTCTTCGTAGGCGAGGGTGAAGGGCTCAAGCGCGAGCTTGGCCGTCAGCACATCCGCCAGACGCATGGTGGAATCATAGTTGGCTGCGGTGGCCTGAAGATCCAGAAATAGGAACGTCGTGGCGTTGAAGTTGAACCGGCGCCGGAAGCAGCTGAGCACCACATCCCGGGGGTCGCGCCGCGCGAAGATCAGCCGGGCGCGCGGAAACAACTTGCGGATCACCGGCAGCTTGAGGGTGTTAAACGGGTGCTTGTCGATGAAGATCTTACCGGCCGGCTCAACCCCGAACCCACGCACCCGTTCCCAGTAATCGGCCCGCAGCGCCTCCAGCTCCGCGCCCTTCGCCCCGGCGAGGCGATTCAGATCGGCCGGACGGGTCAGGAACGCCGTGGCGGCGCCGTTCAGGGTCTCGCGCTCCTCAAGGGAGACCACGTCCGGATGCGTGGCGAGGAAGCTTTCCATCAGCGTCGTGCCCGAGCGTGGAAAGCCCAACAGAAACACGTGGCGCGACGGGGAGGCCGGCGACGCTTCATCGCCCGGGTCCTCCACCCACCCTCCGGGTCCCAGCCCCTCGGCCCAGGCCGTCAGCCAGCGCAGCACCTCGGGGATGGTGTCGATCCCCGGGTCGGCGAAGCGTTGGGCCAGGGCGTCGCGGAACACGCCATTGCTAGCCGAATAGGCGTCGAACGCCTGAGCGGGCCTGTCCTGGATGTCGAGCACGTCGGCGAGTTGGCCTAGAGCCAGGGCCTTGTCGAACGGCGTCAGGGTCTGTTTGAGCAGGCCGCGCAAACGCGCTTCCGCCACCTCAGGCTTGGCCAGTTCGACGCTCGCCAGGGCCAGAACCGCGGTGGGATAATCGGGCTGGACGGCCAGAGCGCGCTCGGCGTAACGGTGCGTCAGTTCGGCGTCCCCGCGCCGGGCGGCCAGGGTGGCCGCGTTGACCCAGGCCTGGACGTTTTGAGGATGAATCTCCGCCGCCCTGGCATAGGCGGCGGCGGCGGCGGCCACCTCGCCCAGGCGTTCAAGCACATAGCCGCGATTGAACCAGGCCTGCCCAAAGTCCGGATTCAGGGCCAGCGCTTGGTCATAGCAACGAACGGCTTCCGCCCATCTTTCCATGCGCATCAGCGTTAGGCCGCAGGCGTTCAGTATGGTGGGATCCTTGGGCGCCAGAACGTGGGCGCGGCGAAGATCGGCGAGAGATTCCTTGAATCGGCCGACCTGCTCGAAGCTGAGGGCCCGCAGGTTGAGCAGCAGCGGATGCTCGATCCCGCGCTCCAGCAGACCAACGGCGAGCCGCGTGGCGGTGGGCGTGTCGCCCGACTTTACGGCGGCGAAAACCCGCCCCAGAGCGTCGGACCCGGTCCTGGCGGCGCCCGCGCCCGCGTCGTTCATTGCGGGTCGTAACCGAACCGGTCGATCCAGCGCTCAAGGATCGGGAGGGCAGGTTCAAGGGCGAACGGATAGTTTCGCCACTGGCCGACGCCGCCCTCGTAGAGGCCGCGCCCGACCTGGGTGCTGCTGGGGGTGGCGATCCTCCGTTCGCCGGCGCTGGCGGCGAAGGTCCTCAGCGTCTCATTCCAGGGAACCTCGAGGAAGTTACACAAGGTCTGGCACGCGACGTCGAAGTCGGCCACCAGGTCCTCGTAGCGGATCTTCAGGACCTGTATGGGCAGGCGGGCGAAATAGGTCTCGCCTGCCTCCATGACCGCATCGTAGTAGACCGCCGCCCGTTCCACGGTGTCGAATTCGTAGCTGGCGGCGTTGATGTTGAAATTGCGGCGGAAGCAGCTGAACACCACGTCGCGGGGGTCGCGGATCACGAACACGACCCTGGCCCTCGGGAACAGTTTGTGAATCAGCGGCAGCCGCACGGTGGCTAGCGGGTGTTTGTCAACAAACACCTTGCCGGCCGGATCGATGTCGAAGCTCCGCACCCGCGCCCAATAGGCGGCGCGATAGGGCTCGAGCATGTCACCGAACACATCGGCCAGACGGGTGACACCCCCAGGCCGGGTCAGGAATTCGAGCTCGGCGTCGAGCATCAGCGGACGTTCCCCGAGAGCCTCGACATCAGGGTGGGCCGAGAGGATCTGCTCGAGCAGAGTGGTGCCGGAACGGGCGAAGCCCAGCAGGAAGGCGTGGCCACGCTCCGAACCCTTGGTCGGCGGCGGGGTGACCCAGGCGGCCTCGGGCGCGCCCAGGAACTCCTCCAGGATCTGGCGGGCGCCATCCGGCGCCGAGCGGCCGCCGCCGAACTCCGTCTGATAACGTGCGTTCAACACCTGCTTGCCCTGTCCGTAGGCCTCGAACGCCTCGGCGAACCGCCTCTGGCCGTCCAGGGAGTCTCCCAGCATCACAATGGCGTCGGCGCGGGCGGCGGGCGGCAGATAGGGCAGGGCGACAATGTCGTTCAGGCGCCGCTCGGCCGACAAAAACGCGCCGAGGCCCAGGTCGATGCGCGCCAGATTCATCAGGGCGTCGGTCTGGCGCGGCTCAATGGCCGCCGCCTTTTCGGCCAACGAACGGGCCGTCTCCCAGTCCCGCCGCCGCACCGCGAGGCCGGACAGTCCAGCCACCGCATCGGCGTGATCCGGCTTGAGTTGGAGCACGCGGTTGAACGCGGACTCGGCCGCCTTGAGCGCCCCCAGCCGCTCGGCCGCGCAGCCGTAGCCGTATATGGCCATGACCGAAGAAGGATCGCGGGCCATGGCGGCGCCGAGAACGTTGGCCGCCTCCTGGCGCCTGCCCAACTCGAGCAGACAGTATCCCACCGAAGTCATCATGCCCGCGTGATCGGGCTGGAGCTGAAGGCCCAGCCCCAGCTCGATTATGGCGTCCTCGAACCGGCCTGCGTCCTGAAGATCGAGCGCGGCCAGATGGTGGACGACGGGTGATCCGGCTCCCTCAGTCCTGGCCCGGACCGCCAGGGCTTTGGCGCGG
>DASXMK010000603.1:0-4857 GCA_036495705.1 Caulobacteraceae bacterium
CCCGTCCGCGGCTGACCTCGGGTCAGGCTTGGCGGCGCCAACTCGCGGTGTAGAAGACCGCAAAATCAAGGGAGAGACGGACATGGCCAGGCTTGACGGCAAAGTGGCGCTGGTCACCGGCGGCGCGAGCGGCATCGGCGCCGGCTGCGCCGAGGCATTGGCCGGGGCCGGGGCTGCGGTCGTGCTCACCGACATCCAAGACGACAAGGGCCACGCCCTGGCCAGCGAGATCGGCAAGGCCGGCGGCAAGGCCCGCTTTCTCCACCATGACGTCACCGTCGAGGACGAATGGGTTCAGATCATCGCCGAGGTGAAGGCCGCCTTTGGCCGGCTGGACGTGCTCGTCAACAACGCCGGCATTGGCCTGGGCAGCCCCAGCATCATCGACATGAGTCTGGGTGATTGGCGTCGCCAGCAGGCGATCAATGTCGAGGGCGTGTTCCTGGGCGTGAAGCATGGCCTGGGCCTGATGCGCGACGCCGGCAACGGCGGCTCGATCATCAACATGTCGTCGATAGCGGGGCTGAAGGGCTCGCCCACTCTGGCGGGCTACTGCGCGACCAAAGGGGCGGTGCGGCTGTTCACCAAGGCCGTGGCTCTGGAAGCCGTGCAATACAAGGTCAGGGTTAACTCGGTGCATCCCGGCATCATCGAGACACCGATCTGGCTCACCATCGCCGGCGCGCCGGGCGTCAACGCCCCGCCCGACCTCGACGCCATCTCGCAGATGGCGGTGCCCATGGGCGTCAAGGGCCTGCCTGAAGACATCGCCAACGGGGTCTTGTGGCTGGCCTCGGACGAGTCACGCTACGTCACCGGCGCTGAGTTGGTGATCGACGGCGGCATGACCCTGCGTTGAACGCTACGCCCACTCCACGTCGGCGCCGAGGGCCACCAAGTTCTCGACAAAGCGCGGGTGCGCGCGGCGAATCGGATCGGCATTGAGGATGATCGACTGCCCTTCGATGCTCGCCGCCAGCATCAGCAAGGCGATAGCGACCCGAATGATATAGGGGCTCTCGACCTTGGCCGGGAAGAGCGGCTTGCCGCCAAAAGTGATTACCCGGTGCGGATCGCATTGCAGGGCGTGGGCCCCGAACTTGGCCAGTTCCGAGGTCCAGCCCAGCGCCCCTTCGTAGACCTTGTTCCAGAACAACATCTGGCCCTCGGCCCGGGCCCCCAGGGCGACGAAGATCGGCAGCAGATCGACCGGCAGATAGGGCCACGGCGCCGCCTCGATCTTGGGCAGGATGTAGGAGGTGAACGGCGCCCGCACCTTCAGCGGTCCGTCGGCGCGAGTGCATGACCAGCCGTCGGCGTGGGTGATCTCGACGCCGAATTTGGCGAAGGCCCGGTCGATGAGTGGGAACTGATCTGGATTGGCGTTCCGCACCGCCACCTCACCGCCGGTGATGGCTCCCAGGGCCAGGAACGTGGTGATTTCGTGGAAATCTTCGGCGAATTGATAGTCCGCGCCGCCCAGCCGCTCGACGCCTTCGACCCTCAGGCGACTGGCGCCGACGCCTCGGATGCGCGCCCCCATCGCCGTCAGGAAGGCGCAGAATTCCTGCACATGCGGCTCGCAGGCGGCGTTGGTCAGCTGGGAAACGCCGGCGGCCTTGACCGCGCACAGGACGAAATTCTCGGTGGTGGTCACCGACGCATAGTCAAGCCAGTGGGTCGCGGCGCGGAACGGGCCGGCCTGGGACATGACCAGCGCCTCGCCGGCTTCGGTGACGTCAACGCCGAAAGCCTGGAAAACCTCGATGTGCGGGTCGATCTCGCGCGCGCCCAGGGTGCAGCCTTTGACCTCGCCTTCCAGGCGGGCCTCTCCGAAGCGGGCGATCAGCGGCGGAATGAGCATGATCGACGAGCGCATGCCCTCCGGCAGGCTGGCGACCGCGCCGCTGATACCACCATGGCGGAGGCGGAGGATGTGATTGGCCTTGTCCCATTCCACTTCGCTGCCCAGAGCCTGGAAAAGGCCCAGGATCTGCTGCACGTCGGTGATGTCCGGCACGCCGCGCAAGGTCACCGGCTCGTCTGTAAGCAAGGTTGCGCACAGGATCGGCAGCACCGCGTTCTTGTTGGCCGAGGGCGTGATCCGCCCGTGAAGGGGTCGGCCGCCGCGTACGATTAGACTGCTCACGGGACCCTCTTGGGATGAGTTGCCGGGGCCGATCAAGGATGATCGCGCGGTGTTTCGCAACGGTCTCGCCTGGTCGGGCGTTTTCGCCAGGCTATTCTACGGAGTGTAGCCATGAAAATGATAACGATGGCGATCAGCGCGGCCCTTGTGGCCGGCCCGGCGCTTTGCGCAGACAATGAAGCCGGCGTCCCCCTGCGGCCGGCCGAAGCCGCCGGAGCGTGGTCGCTCGAAACCAACGGCCAGCCCTTGTGTGTTCTCGACCTCGGGGGCCGGCGCGCCGCCCGCGGCTATGCCGTGCGCTCTCAAGGCGGCTGCGGCCGGGCGCTTCCTGCCGCGCCTGCCCGTTGGGCCCCTACAGCCGACGGCATGAGGCTTATCGCCGCCGACGGCAGCACCGTGATGGGCTTCCATCGCTGGAGCAACAGCCTGTTCGTCGCCCACACGCCGGGCGGCGATCTGCAGTTGAGGCGCGGCCAGTAGAGAATCGTCAAGGGGCGCGGGCGCCTGTGGCCACCCTTGAAAACTAAGGCTCTCGCCTCTATTCTATTCGCCCCCGGTTTGCAGCGCCCGCGACCGGCATCGGATCTTCAATAAGGCGGACCGAGCTAATCCAACGATGGAAAAAGTACCGATGACCGCCGAGGGCTTCCACGCCCTCGACGAAGAAATAAGACGTCTCAAGACTCAGGAACGCCCGGCCATCACCGCCGCGATCGGCGAAGCGCGCCAGCATGGCGACCTGTCGGAAAATGCCGAATACCACGCGGCCAAGGACCGTCAGGGCTGGATCGAAAGCCGCATCGCCGAGATCGAGGACCGCATGGCTCGGGCTCAGATCATCGACGTCTCGCGCCTCTCCGGCGCGCAGGTCAAGTTCGGGGCCACCGTCAGCGTCGTCGATGAGGACACCGAGGAAAAGGCCCGTTACCAAATCGTCGGCGAACATGAGGCCGACGTGCGCTCGGGCAAGATTTCCATCGCCTCGCCCATCGCCAGAGCGATGATCGGCAAGGAGACCGGCGACGTGGTCGAGGTCAACACGCCCGGCGGCGTCAAAGCTTACGAGATCCTGAAGGTCGAGTGGGTCTGAAGGCCTCGCCATGGCCTCGCCCGTTCTCGACGATGCGCGTTCCACCCGCTGCCTGATCGTCGGCGCCGGACCGGCCGGCTACACCGCCGCGATTTACGCCGCCCGCGCCCTGCTGGCGCCGGTGCTGCTGACCGGCCTCGCCCCCGGCGGCCAGCTGACCATCACCACTGACGTGGAGAACTATCCAGGCTTCGCCGAGGTGATCCAGGGCCCGTGGCTGATGGATCAGATGCGCGACCAGGCCCAGCACGTGGGCTGCGAAATCATCGACGATGTGGTGGTCGCGGCCGACCTCTCCCAGCGGCCATACCGCCTGACCACCGATGCAGGCGTCTTATGGCTAGCCGAGACCTTGATCATCGCCACCGGGGCTCAGGCCAAATGGCTGGGGCTGGACAGCGAGCGCGCGCTGCAAGGGGCCGGCGTGTCGGCCTGCGCCACCTGCGACGGGTTTTTTTACCGCGGCAAGGAGGTGGTCGTGGTTGGCGGCGGCAACACCGCCGTCGAAGAGGCGCTGTTCCTGACCAAGTTCGCCACCAAGGTCACGCTGGTCCATCGGCGGGACGAACTACGCGCCGAGAAAATCCTGCAGGAGCGCCTCTTCGCCCATGACCGCATCGCGGTCATTTGGGATCACGAGGTCGAAGCGGTGCTGGGCCAATCCGAGCCGGCCGCGGTCACCGGCGTGCGGCTGAGGCATAGGGTCTCCGGCAAGGTGCGCGATCTCGCTTGCGATGGGCTGTTCGTCGCTATCGGCCACTCGCCCGCTTCGGAACTCTTCGTGGGTCAGCTCGAGACCAAGGCCGGCGGCTACATCGTCGTCCGCCCAGGTTCGACCGCCACCTCGGTTCCGGGGGTGTTCGCGGCGGGCGATGTCACGGACGATATCTATCGTCAGGCGGTGACCGCCGCCGGCATGGGCTGCATCGCCGCCCTCGAGGCGGTGCGCCTGCTGGCCGAAGAGGACCACGAACGGGCCCACCATCCGATCAGCCATGCCGAGGCCGACAAGATCGGGGTGTGGTGATCATTCGCGAGGCTCGCAAAGCCGACGCCGACGCCGTGCGCGCGGTCGTCTCGGCGGCGTTCGGTCGCCTTGATGAAGCGGCGATCGTCGAGGGCGTGAGGGCCTCCGGCGAGGTCCTGGTCGAATTCGTCGCCGAGATCGAGGGCGAGATTGCCGGCCATGTCCTTTTCAGCCACATGCGCTGTCAGCCGCCATTGCCGGCAGCCGGTCTTGGGCCTCTGGCCGTCGCGCCCCGTTTCCAGGGCCGCGGAGCCGGGACCGCTCTTGCCAAAGCCGGGCTCGCGGTGTGTCGCGCGCGCGGCCTCGCCGCCTGTCTCGTGCTCGGCGCTCCCGCTTACTATGGACGATTTGGCTTCATCTCCGCCGCCGGGGCCGTTTGCTCGCCCTACGCTCACCTGCCGGCGTTCCAGATCCTGACTTTCGACGGCGAGGCGACGGCAAAGCTCGTCGCCGTCGATTATCCAGCGGCGTTCGGCTGAGGCCCCGGCCAAGCCGATCACGATTTTCTGTCCGGCGTGGAATGGGGGGTTTCACTTTGCCGCCCGGAGGTCTATATGCCAATCAGGCTTATGCTCAGAGTTAGCATAAGTC
>DASXMK010000604.1:0-2174 GCA_036495705.1 Caulobacteraceae bacterium
CCAGGTCCCCGCTCGCCGCAACCCGGCCGCGCGGCGGATCGCCGAGACCAGCATGCGTCTGGTAGAACCGCGTGTAGTAGAGGATCGAACAGGGGGCGGCTTCCTCACCCACCCGCGCCCCCGCCGCCCGCAACCAATCGACTACGGAGGAATTTCGGCCCGCTGCGTCGATCACCAGATCCGCCATGACATGTTCGCCCCCGCCGAGCGCGAGGCCGCGCGCCACCAGCGCGCCGTCGTCGGCGGCCTTGAGGACCAGACCCGTGACGTGTTGTTCTGAGACGATGCGAACGTTGGCGAAGCTCTCGACGTAGGCGCGCATCACCGTCTCGAACGTCGAGCGTCGGCTGACGATGATCGCCAGGTCTTCATCCGCCGGGTCCGGGACGTAGTCGGCCAAGAGCTGCGGGGAGAGGCCGTCTGCGAAACGCAGTTCGCGCGCGCCGGCGGCGCGCAGGGCTTGCAGAAGGCGCGGGTGTTCGCGGGCGATCAGAGCGCGTAGACGCGCCAGAAAAGCGTGGCTGTGGCGGAACTGGCTGGCGCCGCGTCGGGACCAGTCCTCAAACGCCCGCTCTAAGCCGCCTTGCGGCGCCGGCGGATCGTGGTCGAACAGGGTGATTTCCCGCCCCGTGGCCCCCAGCGCCAGGGCGATCCCAAGTCCGGCCATTCCGGCCCCGAGCACGGCCACCTGCTCCGCCATCGCGCCATCCGTCCGAACCTGACCTGCACAACCGTCCGCCACGGAAAGCAAGCCGCCGGCGAGAGACTCCATCTGGACCATTTCCATCGCGCCCCAGACGCCCTAAAGGCGGCGGCCATGCAGGCTGGGTCTGACGAAGCGGGCGCGGCGACCGCCCGAGCGCCGCGCCGGCGGTTCGCGGGCCTGATGCTCGGCTCCATGGGCGTGGTGTTCGGGGATATCGGCACTAGCCCGCTCTATGGGTTCAAGACGGCGATCGTGCAGGCGGCGCGGGGCCACGTCGGTACCCCGGAAATATTGGGTGTCGTCTCCCTGGCCTTTTGGGCGCTGATGATCGTGGTCACGATCAAATACGTGTCCTTGATGATGCGGGCGGACAACCGAGGCGAAGGCGGCATCCTCTCGCTGATGGCCCTGGCCCAGGGCGCGCTCGGCCGCCGGACGCGAGTGGTCTTGGCGCTGGGTGTCGCGGGCGCGTCGCTGTTCTATGGCGACGCCATGATCACGCCGGCCATCTCTGTGCTCTCGGCGGTGGAGGGGCTGAAGACCGTGCCCGCTGTCGGCCATTTGATGGCCCCATCGCTCAGCATCGCCATCACTTTGGTCATTCTGATCTCGCTGTTCATGGTCCAGTCGCGCGGCACCGGAAAGGTCGGCGCCTGGTTCGGGCCCATTTGCCTCGTCTGGTTCATCACCATCGGCGCCCTCGGCGTCCTGCATCTGGGCGACCAGCCTCAGATATTTCTGGCCTTCAGTCCAAGCTTTGGCATCGCCTTTCTCCTGAACCACGGGCTGATTGGAATGTTCGTCCTGGGCTCGGTCTCGCTCACCGTCACCGGGGCCGAGGCGCTCTATGCCGACATGGGTCACTTCGGCCGCGGCCCGATCCGGGCCGCCTGGCTGACGGCGCTGATCCTCAACTACTTCGGACAGGGCGCGTTCGCGTTGCACACCTTGGCCCACGGCCAGGGGGGCGCTGACCAGGACTGGTTTTTCCTGATGGCGCCCGAGGCCCTGCGTGTGCCTTTGGTGGTGCTGGGCATGGCCGCCACCGTCATCGCCAGCCAGGCGGTGATCAGCGGCGCCTACTCCATGACCAGCGCCGCCATGCAACTGGGCCTGTTGCCCAGGCTGACCTTGCGCCGCACCTCGGCGACTGAGGCCGGCCAGATCTATCTGCCCACGGTCAATCTGTTGCTGATGGTTGGCGTGATCCTGCTGGTCGGGATCTTCAAGAACTCCGGCGCCCTGGCCAACGCCTACGGCTTGTCGGTCACCGGCACCATGGCTGTGGACACGATGCTGGCGGCCGTGGTGACCCGGCATCTTTGGAAATGGCCGCTGTGGAAGAGCGCCCTGGTGGTGGCCCCACTCTTCGCCTTCGACTTGGCCCTTTTCTCCGCCAATTCGGTGAAACTGTTGTCCGGCGGCTGGGTGCCTCTGATCATCGCTGGATCGGCGATGCTGGTCATCG
>DASXMK010000605.1:0-2907 GCA_036495705.1 Caulobacteraceae bacterium
CGCCCGCGACCGGCCGTCCCTGACCGGTGACAACCAGGCCGTCGGGTTCCTCTTCGACCACCGCGCCGGCGGCCCGCAGGCCCTGGGCCATCAAGGCGATGCGGTCGCTCTCCTTGACCCGCAGTTCGCCGATGCCGCGCATGACCGTGGGCCCGGAGGCGAAGGCGGCCGCCACCGCCAGGATCGGATATTCGTCGATCATCGACACGGCCCGCTCCGGCGGCACGGTGATCCCGGTGAGAGCCGAGTGACGGGCGGTGATGTCGGCCACCCGTTCGGCCCCCGCCTCGCGCTCGTTGCTGAGGCTGAGGTCGGCGCCCATCTCCCGCAAGGTCTCGATCAGGCCGGCGCGCAGGGGATTGATCGAGACGCCCTTGATGGTGACTTCCGAGCCCGGGGTGATCAGGGCCGCCACCAGCGGAAAGGCGGCCGACGACGGATCGCCGGCGACCGTGATCCTTGCCGCCGCGAGCCTCTGGCCGCCAGCCAGGCGCACCTCCCGGCCCTCCGCCGTGTCCTCGACCGCCACCTCGGCCCCGAAGGCGCGCAGCATGCGCTCGGTGTGGTCGCGGGTCGGCTGCGGCTCGACGATGCGGGTGACGCCATCGGCGTTCAGGGCCGCCAGCAGGATCGCCGATTTGACCTGGGCCGAAGGCTCGGGCGGGCGATAATCGATGGCCGCCAGGCCCCCGCCGTGCAGGGTCAGCGGCAGGCGCCCGCCATCGCGCGCCAGCCAGCGCGCGCCCATCAGGCCGAGCGGCTTCAGAACCCGGTTCATCGGCCGGCCGCGCAGAGAAGCATCACCGGTGAAACTGGCCGAGAGGTCATAGCCGGCGGCCGCGCCCATGATCAGGCGCACCCCGGTGCCGGCGTTGCCGCAGTCGATCACCTCGCCGGGCTCGGCCAGGGCGCCCCGGCCGCGCACTCGCCAGGCGCCCTCGTCCAGACGCTCAACCTCGGCCCCGAAGGCGGCCATGGCTGCGGCGGTGCGGCGCACGTCCTCGCCCTCCAACAGGCCTTCGATCTCGGTCACGCCACCGGCCAGCGCCCCGAGGATCAGGGCGCGGTGCGAGATCGATTTGTCGCCCGGCGCGCGGACCTCGCCCACCAGAGCCGAGCCCGGATGCGCGGTGGTTTCGCCCGGGGCCTTGAGCGTCGTCACGATGGCTGCGCCGGCCCTTTGGGAGGGGAAGGGGTTTGCTTTTGACAGTGGCCCTGGGCTATGGCAAGGGAGCCGCCCTTCAGGACCCCCCTCACGAAAATCGAGGTCTCTTCCTTGGCCATTCCCGAACTGGGCGCCAAACAGATTTGCCCTAACTGTTCGTCCAAATTCTACGATCTGACCCGTCGTCCGGCCCACTGCCCCAAGTGCGGCACGGAATTCGACCCCGAGGAGGCGCTGCGCAATCGCCGCGTGCGCGTACGGCCGCTGGCCGCCGAGGAAGACGAGACCGAACAGGAAGTCGCCCCGGTGGCGGCCGAGGCGGAGGACGGCTTCGAGGCCGAGCCGGACGAGGCGCCCGAGCTTGACGCCGGCGTCGATGAAGCTCCGCTGCTGGCTGACGACGAGGACGTCGAGGAGCCGGGGGCCGAACCGCCGGCCGAGGGGTTGGGCGTGGATTTCGCCGAGGACGAGGACGAACTTGAGACGGCCGACGACGACGAGGTGCCGTTCATCGAGGACGAGGACGACGATTTCTCGGATGATGAGATCGACGGCCTGCCCTCGGAAGGCTCTGCCGAGGATCATTAGGGGCCCCGGAAAGGACCCGGAGAGGACCCTTGATCGCGGCCGGCCGCCGCACTAGGTTCCGCCGCTTCGCGCCGCCCCGCCTGCGGCGCACACCCGATGGTTCGGGGCTATAGCTCAGCTGGTAGAGCGCTTGAATGGCATTCAAGAGGTCAGCGGTTCGACTCCGCTTAGCTCCACCACCCAGTCCGCCGCTAACCGACAACACGGCCAAATAACCGTGGCTTACCGGTCCAGTGGCCGAGCTAGAACACGGACCATCCGGCCAGCGACGCCAGCCGCTGCAGGGCGAGAATCCCGACCAGTGAGCTTCCGGCGGCATTGAGGCCCGGCGACCACACGGTGATCGCGGCCCGATGCGGCGCGATGGCCAGAATTCCGCCGCCCACGCCGCTCTTGCCGGGCAGACCGACCCGAAAGGCGAATTCGCCAGAGGCGTCGTAGTGGCCGGCGGTCATCATCAGCGCATTGATCCGCCGGGCTCGAACCGGCGTCGTCACCTTGGTCCGGGTCCGCGGATCGACGCCGCCGTGAGCCAGATACAGACCCGCCCGGGCCAGCTGGCGGCAACTCATCCGCAGGGCGCATTGGTTGAAATAGACTTCGAGGACGTCGGCGACGGCGCTCTCGAGATTATCGAACGCGCGCAGGAAGTTCGCCAGGCTGGCGTTTCGAAAGCCTGTCTGGGCCTCCGACGCGGCCACTTCCGGATCGATCGACACCGCCCGGTCGTCGGCCAGCTGGCGCAGGAACTCGACGATCTCGCCGATGGTCGCGGCGGAATCGCCCCCGGCCAGCAGGGCGTCGGTGACCACCAGCGCGCCGGCGTTGATCAACGGGTTGCGTGGCCGGCCGCGTTCCCGCTCAAGCTGGACGATCGAGTTGAACGGCGATCCGGAGGCCTCGCGCCCGACCCGGCGCCACAGGTCCCCGCCGAACTTGTTCAGCGCCAGGGTGAGGGTGAACACCTTGGAGATGCTCTGGACCGAAAACGGCGTCTCGGCGTCGCCAGCGGACGCCGTGCGGCCATCGCAGGTGACCACGGCGATCCCGAAGTGGCGCGGATCGATCCTGGCCAGCGCCGGAATGTAGTCGGCGACCCGGCCGCGGCCGACATGGGTGCGCATTTCGCGCTCCACGATGGCCACGATTTCGGC